>CBFGYQ010000107.1:0-6799 GCA_965652995.1 uncultured bacterium | reverse complement strand
ATCAGGATATGGTGAGTATTTGAAAATGTTGTTGAAGTAGGTTATGTTTCACACAAAGTGCACAAAGTAGACAAAGATTTAATACACAAAACGAAGCATTTTGTGAACTTTGTATTCTTTGTGCACTTTGTGTGAAATCTTTTGCTTTTGACTTTTTACTTTTGAGTTTTACATTTTCAACGTGTTTATTTATTTCATTCCGTTTATATCTGCTTTTATCGGTTGGTTCACCAACTGGATCGCCATCAAAATGCTTTTTCATCCCAAAGAACCAAAGCGTTTTTTGTTCATTACATTTCACGGCATTTTCCCAAAAAGACAACAGCAGTTTGCGCAGAAACTAGGTGTTACGGTTGCCAATGAATTATTGCATTTTGATGAAATTGCTAACCGAATTAAAGACCCGCAAACACTTAAAGATGTGAATCCTTACATCGAAGAACATATCGACGAATTTCTTCACAAACGTCTTCAGGAAAAATTGCCTGTCATCTCCATGTTTATTGGTGAAGGCACTTTGCAGAAACTGAAAGAAGGCTTGATGGAAGAGATAGACAATATGCTACCACAATTGGTAAATAAACTCACTGACAGCCTTAGCCATCAAATAGATGTAGAAAAGATAGTGACTGAAAAAGTGGCCAATTTCTCATCCGACAAACTGGAAGCTATTCTTATCGGTATCATGCAAAAGGAATTCCGTTTTGTAGAAATTATCGGTGGTGTGTTAGGATTTGTAATTGGGTTGTTGCAGATCGTGATGACCGTGCTGTAAACTTCTTTATCTAAGTCCCTTTATTGCGTTCTTAAATAAAATATCCAGCAGCATAAAGACTACAGTCAAAATCAGACATCCGGCAAAGAAACTGAAAATCAATCCCCAACTAAGAAATACTGATTTATTGATGTGGGAAAATAAAAAGGATAAACTCAAAATAGAGGCTGCATAAGAAAACCAACTTAGGAATTGTTTCATAGGAACAATTTTCGCGAATATAACCCATTTGTCGTTTCGTACGAGTCTCTCGAAGAGTACTCGTGCATTCTATAGATGTGAGTTGCTTGCAGAAGGCACTTGCACAGAACATAAAAATTCATCAGATTCCGAAACAAGTTCGGAATAACTCCTTTCCATCAACCAACAACAAAAAGCCGAAGCGTTTTACTTCGGCTTTGTCATTATTAGAAATTATCTATTACTGAAACTCTGTATCAGCAATACCCTTATTCACTTCAGCGGTTTTCACTTTAGCGTCCAAGTTCATGCCCGGACCCAAAGGTATTTTAATGGTGTAAGGTATTTTGTAACCACTTCCAGGGATTTCTTGATAATCGCTCATTTCCGTAGCAAGGCTGATACTGCTGCCATCAGGCATTTGAGCAGTTTCAATTTTCTTTACCAAATACCCGGTAGCTACATCATAGTATTCAACACTCTTATCTTCACCTTGTATCATATCTACTTTGTAAGCATCTTTTCCGTTTACTTGTTCTATACCTGCAAGAGTTCGTTTAATACCGTATTTTTCAGGATGTAGCTCTGCTTGAATATCTGCACTTTCTTTAGCATCGTTCAAATCGTCACCTTCCAAATCAGCTTTTTGTCCTTGCGCTTCCTGATAGCCTTTAGTGCCATCAAAAACCATTTTTTGAAGTACCATTGGACCTGCCGTAACCATTTGCTTGTATTTACCAGCTTTTTTCATTTCTGTAAGCTGTAATGGTGAACCTTGGAAAGAGCCTTCCATTACTACTTTCAAATCTTTTATGCCATTCAATACTTTTTCGCCACCTATTGCTCCAATATATTTTTTTACTACATCATCAGCCGTCATATTAGCAGGTGCAGCTACTTTTTCTGTTGCTTTTATAGGATTACCGTAAGTGTCAAAAAATTCTACGACACCATCTCCGTCAAAACGTTTTAGCTTCTCCGCTATTTCATCTTTGCTGCCAACAACAATGATGTTGGAAGCAGCAGGGTTGAAGTATTTTTTCGACATAGCTTGTACATCACTTGCTTTTACTGCCGCTAGATTTTTCAAGTAATTCTGATAATAGTCTTTAGGCATTTTATAGCGCTCAATGTTGATAGCATATTGTGCCACAGTTCCCGGACTTTCCAAACCGATTGCGAAGCCACCACTCATATTGGTCAAGTGATTTTGTAGTTCTTCATTACCAACAGGTGTGTTACGCATTTTGTTCATTTCGGCGATCATCTCATTTACTGAGCTATCCGTAACAGCATTCCTAGCCTTTGCATAAGCTGTTGCACTACCTTTCAAATCATCTGCACTGAGTGAAGAATAAGAGCCGTAAGTCCAGCCGTGCGCTTCGCGAAGGTTAAGAAATAAACGACCATTAGAGCCACCACCTAAAATAGAGTTAGCTACTTTAGATTTGATAACATCAGGCGTACCAGGTTGAAGATCTACAGGTGCCGTTACATTGATAACACTTTGTACAGCCGCATCGCGAGGTACAACGATCACACGTGTTTTAGCAGGTGCGGTTGGGTTAGCATATTTTGCAACAGGTACATCTGCTTTCACCCATTTACCAAAATATTTTTCTACCAAAGGCTTTGCTTCCGCAACAGTGATATCACCTACGATAGCCATGTAAGCTACATTCGGACGGAAGTAAGTGTTGTAATATTTCTGTGCAGTGGCAACGTTGATATTTTTGATAGTTTCTTTCGTAGCTACTTCACCGTAAGGATGACCTTTACCGTAATTGATAACTGCAGTCACTTTTTGCAACATCGCATCAGGATCATTTTCTTCAGCTTCCATTCCTGAAAGTGTGCGCGTTTTTATCTTGTCAAGTTCTTCTTGTTTGAAGTCTGCATTCATCGCGATATCACTCATCAATTCAAATATTTTGTCTTGATGTTTTTTCAGTCCGCTGCCGCTAATGCCATCATGAGACGCATTGATATTTGCACCGATAAAGTCAATTTCTTCATTCAATTTATCATTGCTACGTGTCTTCGTTCCGCTGGCCAAAACCTCTGACATCATATCTAATGTGCCGGTTGTGTTGCCTTCCAGTTCAGGCTTTACGTCTAGTTGGATAGAAGCAGCGATAGTAGGAAGTTTGTGATTTTCCACCACGAAAACCTTCATGCCGTTAGCCAATGTAAAGCTTTCACTTTTGCCCAATTTTATTTCGGGAGCAGGACCGGCTTTTGGACGAATGCTACGGTCGAGTGTTTGCGCATAACTCATAGAAGCTATCGCAAGTGTAGATATAGAGAGAATTATTTTTTTCATTTGATGATGTTTGAATTATTTAAACACAAGATTTTCGATGTGCTGTGATGATTATTTTTTCTCCATTGATTTTGGTAAATAATGCACAACAAGACGATTATTCTTGGTGAAATATTTTGCAGCTACGCGTTTCAAATCTGCTCTGGTGATTTTTCTATACTTATCTAATTCTGTATTGATAAGATTAGCATCTTTGAAGAAAGTATAGTAAGTAGCAAGATTGTTTACCACACCGGAAGAGCGTTGATTTTGAGAAACGAAATCGCTTTCAGCTTGGTTGATAAGTTTTTGGTATTCCTGTTCACTTATCTCTGTGTTCACCACTTTTTCTACCTCATCAATCATTGCTTTTTCCAGATCTGCCGGAGCTACGCCTGCATTGGTGATGCCGAACATCATAGCCACACCCGGGTCTTCATTAGGCAATGCGAAAGCTCCTACAGCTAATGCTTTTTGCTGTTGGTCAACGATTGCTTTTTGAAAACGAGAACTCTTACCTTGAGATAAAAGTTGTGTCAGCAATTGCACTGCGTAAAAATCATCGTCGGTTTGTTTTGGCGTGTGATAAGCAAGAATAACAGCGGGTAGTTGAACATTATCATAGAAAGTGACACGTTTTTCAGCAGTTTGCACAGGCTCTACTTCTGTAGGACGAGGCACAGGCTTAGTAGCTTTTGGAATACCACCAAAATATTTAGCAACCCATTCTTTCGTTTTAGCAACGTCTAAGTCTCCACCGATAACCAACACTGCATTTTCCGGCACATAATAAGTGCGATAAAAATCCATGAACTCGCTCAGCTTTGCTTGGTCTATGTACTGTGCTTTACCAATTGGCGACCAACGATAAGGGTGCGTGGTGAATGCATTTTCGAAAACGACATTCAACAATTGTCCATAAGGAGTATTATCATAACGTTGTTTCTTTTCTTCTTTCACCACTTTGCGTTGTGTTTCCAATCCTATATCATCAATCTTTGCGTAGTGCATACGCTCTGCTTCCATCCAAAGTGTCAATTCTAATTGATTGGAAGGAACAGTTTGGTAATAGTAGGTTCTATCTTGTGATGTGTTGGCATTCAATTGTCCACCTGCAGCTTGTATCATTTTCATGTATTCGCCACGGCCAATGTTATCAGTTCCTTCAAACAATAAATGCTCGAAGAAGTGCGCGAAACCTGTACGCTGCGGGTCTTCATTTTTAGATCCCACGTGATACATTACCGCAGTGGTAACGATTGGTGTGGAGTGATCTTCATGCAGAATAACATGCAAGCCGTTTGGCAAGTCATATTCTATGAAGTTGATTTTGGTAGCTTGTGCCTGCGATTGCAAAGCTGCGAACGCAAGAAAAGCGGCAATAGAGAAAGCTTTTCGCTTCATGGTACGTAGAAATTTTGCGCAAAGGTACGGGTATATGTGTTAAGGAAAGGCGGTATTTAGAGGGGGAATTGGACTTCTAATTTAAGTAAACCAAATAAAAATCAAATGAAGATTATTGATTCATATGTTCAATTTTCCGCAGCTCCTTAGATGTTTTTGAAGAGCCATCATGACTCCAACCTGGTGCATTGAAAAGATAACGGAGTTTTGTTTTGAAAGGAATATTTTTTCGCAAATCGTTACCTATTGCTTTCCATTCGTGAAAAATAATATCTACCGGATGATGTGGATCTTCCAATTTTTTCGTGAGTCCGAATACCGGTTTTTCGTTTGGTAATTCTTCAGTAAATGTGCCAAATATTCTATCCCAAATGATTAAGCACATCCCCATGTTTTTATCAAGATAAGGAATGTTGCTTGCATGATGTACACGATGATGGGACGGTGTTACAAAAATGTATTCTATTAAGCGAGGTAGCTTCTTCACCGATTGGGTATGGACGAGTATGCCATAAGTCTGCGTAAGCGCATACATGAAGAAAATATCTAGTGGAGCAAAACCGATCAATGCCAATGGAATAAAATACATGTATCTGTAGAATGGCATAAAAACGGACGATCTAAAACCAGTTGTAAGATTGTATTCTTCTGATGAATGATGCGTAACATGCACCGCCCAAAAAAGTCTTACATGATGGTCTACAAAATGTTCTAACCAAAACAACACATCTTCACAGAGAAATAATAAAACCCAGTACAAGATTGGATTCCAGTCATTAACCAAATGGAACTGATAAAAGAAAATAAGCACAGCGAATGCTACACCGCGGAGCAATAAATCAATACCTGCATTGGTAAGGTTGAGGTAGACGTTTATTAAAGTTTCTTTCCAACTATAAAACTTCCAGTTATGAAAATTGCTCAGGATTATCTCAAGAGGAATGAGAATTGCATAAATAGGTATTGAAAATAGTAGCAGTATATGTTTATGAAATTCACTCATAGACACCGGGTTTCACAGGTATTAAAGCTTTAATTAAATGGTCATTATTTCTTTGTCTTTGTCTTTACAGTGCTGGTCTACAGCCGATATAAATTTATCTGTAACGCCCTGTACACGTGCTTCACCGTCTTTAGCTACATCTTCGCTAAGGCCGTCTTTTTGCTCTTTTTTTATTTGCTCAATAGCATCACGGCGTATATTTCTTACAGATACCTTCGCTTGCTCGCCTTCATTATTCACTCTTTTTACCAACTCTTTACGACGCTCTTCGGTAAGAGGGGGCAAGAATAGACGGATAAAATTACCATCATTTTGAGGGTTCAGTCCTATGTTCGCTGCAATTATCGCTTTCTCAATAGCACTAAGCATGTTTTTCTCCCAAGGCTGTATACTAAGGGTGCGAGCATCTGCAACTGTAATATTTGCTACCTGCGCAAGTGGGGTTTGCGCTCCATAATAATCTACATAAATGCCATCTACGATCATAGGGGTTGCTTTTCCTGCACGTATTTTCGCAAGTTCCGTTTCTAAATGCGAGATTGAACGCTTCATCTGTTCAGTTGCATCGGCAACAATCATATCTAAAACCTCTGTCATAGGTGTTTTTATTTGAAGATTGCAAATGTAAAAAATGTTCAGAAGTATTTAGGATTATTATCGGTTTATAACCGCTGTTTAAGATTGTAGAACTATTTTTGTGCATTAAGTATTGACAGTAATGACAGAACAAAAAACAACAGCAGCTCCTGTAAAATTGACTTCTAGTGCAATAGTAGAAGTAAGGCGTTTGATGAACGAACCAAACTTTGACAGTGAACAATATTTGCGTGTCGGTGTAAAAGGTGGCGGTTGCTCAGGTCTTAGTTATGTGTTAGGATTTGATAAAATGGAAGAGGATGATGAGCAATATCTTATTGAAGGAATTCCGGTTATTGTAAAGAAAGCACACGGCATATATCTTCTTGGTATGGAGGTGAATTTTGAACAGGGTTTGAATGCTCGTGGTTTTACGTTTAACAATCCTAACGCAAGTAGCACTTGTGGCTGTGGTAGTTCTTTTGCAGTATAATGTTTATGAGGAGGTTGATATTTATTAGAAAAACGGCATTGTTCATAGGGCTTGCACTTATTTGTT
>CBFGYQ010000106.1:0-6799 GCA_965652995.1 uncultured bacterium | reverse complement strand
ACAACCCCTACTAACATTGTCCACAACCCTCCAATGAGTATCAGGAACATTCTGTCATTCAACTCCTCTCGTGAATGAACGGGATAAGCATTGCATACAATGAATGTAACATAAATACAAAGAGCAAGCCCTCCACCACGATCTCCAAGATTCTTAAAAAGACCTGCCAGAAAACACACAAAGAAAATGGCTACTACACCTACAAAGAGATAGTTGGCAGTAACAGTTCCCAAAGCAGCAAAGCACAGCGCCAGCAACACGCCTACAAAAAGTATAGATACACGTTGTGTATAAGTACCTTTTAGCTCCACCCAACAGATACATTCTGCAGTAAGTGTCATCCAACTTGCCCTCAAAATATTATCGGTAGCTAATCCCCAAAGTACGGGCACTATTGCCGCAATAGCCATTCGCAAACCCCAGCTAAGGCGTGGTTCAAATGACTCGTCTTCCAGTAATTTATTGATCGATTTATATGATGAAACTGCGCGAAGCAACTTGTTATTTGTAAAAGTTTTATGTACTACAAATTTATGCTACAAGCTCTTCAAAAAATAAAAACCCACTAGCGAGATTGAGACAATTGCTTATCTATTAATAATTGTATTTGTTTCGCTACAACAGTTCTTTCAAAAAAGTTCCTGTATTCATTCTTCCCATAAAGAATAAGCGTTGCAGGAATAGACCCTTGCCACGTCGGTTCTATTTTAGGAATAAAATCATTGGCATTTGTTTCATTTAACCACACTACTTCTTGTTTCATCTTTTTCTTTTTGATGAAGGGCGGCAGTTTTCGTTGATAGTCTTCTTTGAAGTCTAAACTCACCATGATAAATTTCACGGGCTTATCAATGTTATCTTCATAAAGTTTATTGAATTCGGGCAATTCTTTTACGCAAGGCCCACACCATGTTGCCCAAAAATTCACGACATACAATGTGTCCGGATTACTCAAACGTTGTTGTAGATCTTGCGCTTTATAAGCCGGAACATCTTGTGAAAATGCTTTTTGTGAAAACAAGAGGATGATGACAACCAAGATTTTTTTCATAGGTGTAAATTAGATAGTGCAGTACTAAAGTCCTCACACCAATTGGTTAAAAATTTTAAAAAGGCTATTTATTCAAGATCAATAGCAGCATTTTCCATATCACGCAGCATTTTCTTGGCCTGTCGTTTTACAGAACCTCCCCCATTTTCTACCAATGCTCGAAGTAATTTTTCAGCATTTTGTTTTTGTCCGAGACTTAGATAGCATTTTGCTGCCATCAATTGCGCTCTTTGGCTGGTACGTTCATTAGAACTGTTTATGTCTTTTTTATAAGCTGCAAGCGCACGTGCATATTTACCTTGTTCATATAATTTATCAGCATTTTCTGATGCGCTTCCACTTTCTTTAGCTTCTGATCTTTTTCTCTTAGCTTCATCTTTAACGGATGCTTTTCCCATTCCATCTACCGCACCTATAGTAAGATTTGAATGTGTATCACCTCTGCTTACGGCTTCCTCGCTTTTATTTCCATACGTATTACCAGCTAAGGAGATTGCTTCATTTGCATTACGTGTTGGTGTTGTTTCTTCAATGCTATTTTCTGGAGATACTGATGGCGTAGTAGTAGCGAGCTCGTTTGATTGATCTTGTACACTTGTAATTGCCACATTACCTTCTGCTTGAGTAGCGGTTACTGGTAGATTCTTGTTGTGTGCAATTGCGCTAGAAGATGTAACTGTAGATTTCTCAGTAGGTTTATTGGCAACAAAATTTTGGCGTTCATTTTTTGCTTTTAATACAGAATTTTGAGGAGAAGATTCTACAACCAATTCATTCGCTGCGATAAGAGCATTAGAATCAATATTTTTTTGTGTATTCTTAAAATACCAACCTGTGCCAAGGCAAAGCAATATAGCTGCCGCTAATCCGGCTTGCCTCCATGAAATATGAAAACCTGTTTTTGTCTTTACATCTACTGTAGCAGCTTGTGCGATGCTGTTAAGGTGTATCTGTGGGGGATGAAGTTCTAGATGATCTTTCAAGAAATTATTATTCAATTCACTCATTCCCACCAATGCATTCTCTTTATGTTCCAACATACCGTCTATAGCTTCACTACAGAGAAAACAAGAATTTACATGATGTTCAAATGCATATACTTCTTCTCTCATCATAGTCCCCGCCAAGTACTCATTCATTTGCCTTTTTGTAGGGCAAACACTAGCATCAAAGATATGTTTCAGTTGCTCGCTCATTTTCTTATCGCCTCCATTTTTAATTTAAGATTGCGCTTGGCATTCTGTAAAAAGCTTTTCACTTCTTTGAATGTAAAGTTTGTCTTTTCTGCTATTTCCCCATAACTCATCTTTTTCAAGTAGAATAATTCGACACATAGTTTTTGTTCAAGATTCAATTCATCTATTGCTTTTTCAAGATGCTCATACAATTGCTCATCTTCTATTTTACGATGCAAATCGTTCTCACTTTCCACATCTGCAAAGTGTAAAAAATCTGAACTTATTTCATGATTTGATTTTCTTAATTGCATCAGACAATGATTCTTTGCAACTTGAGCTAGCCATGCTTTAAAATTGTTGATCCGAAAACGGGGAATATCGTCCAACAGCTTAATGAATATTTGTTGGGTATTTTCTTTAGCTAATTCTTTATCATTGAAGTACTTAAGACAAACACCAAAGATTAAATGTCCATAGCGATCGAAGAGATAGTTTGCGGCATTCTTATCTTGCCTGAAGGCAAATCTGTAGATCAACTCCTCATCGGTAAGCTTTTTATATTCCGCAGTAGATACCTCTAACGTCTTCACAATTACAATTTCTAGTGATGCAGCAGTATTGCCTTAATTAAATTTACTAAAAACTTAAATTCAAAAACCAAGCCAAACGCAATAACCTCGTGTTTACATCAACGATGTTGTGCTATCTTTAGGCTGTTAATTTCTTCCGGTGAAAAAAGAAGCTATTTCAGTATTCGATATTTTTAAAATTGGTGTGGGACCAAGCAGCTCACATACATTAGGCCCTTGGCGTGCAGCACTTCGTTTTAACGAAACTGTAATGGCGCATGGTTTAGAAAATGTAGAAAAAGTGCAGTGTTTATTATACGGCTCATTGGCAAAAACAGGCAAAGGACACGGAACCGACATAGCTGTTATTTTAGGACTCAATGGTGAAGACCCCGTAACATTTGATGTAAATGAGATAAATACAAGAATCGCACAAATCACTACCGAGAAGAAAATAAATTATGCACAAAAGATCGAACTGGGTTTTGACCCTGTGGTAGATGTGGAATTTTTGATGAATGAATCGTTGCCCTATCACCCCAACGCGCTTACATTTTTATGCTCTTTTAAAGATGGCAGTCATATTGCAGAAACGTACTACTCTATCGGTGGCGGTTTTGTAATAAAAGAAGGAGAAGAAGATGGGAATCTTGCAATGGCAGAACTTCCTTTCCCTATTGATGATGCAGATGACTTATTGCACTGGTGTAGAAAAACCGGCTTATCCATTTCGGAAGTGGTGATGGAAAATGAAAATGCATGGCATAATGAGATAGACGTGCGTGCAGGTGTATTAAATATATGGCATACCATGCAGGATTGCATTTATCGTGGTGTGCATGAAACAGGCGAACTTCCCGGTGGTCTCAATGTTACAAGACGTGCATCGCAACTCAATAAAAAACTATTGAAGGGAAAGCCCTACAATAACTATGATGAATGGGTGGAAGCCATAAGAAGTGGTGGTTCGGGTTTTCAATATACGCTGGATTGGGTGAGTTGTTTTGCGTTGGCAGTGAATGAGGAAAACGCTTCTTTCGGCCGCGTAGTAACAGCACCTACTAATGGTGCAGCAGGTGTTGTACCGGCAGTACTACAATACTTCATCACCTTCTGCGATGGCTATACGGAAGACCAGATCATTCAATACCTTCTAACAGCATCTGAGATCGGTAGTATTTTCAAAAAAGGAGCAACGCTTTCGGCAGCTATGGGCGGATGCCAGGCAGAGATCGGCGTATCTTCTTCTATGGCAGCGGCAGCACTTACAGAATGCAGAGGCGGTAGTGCCAGACAAGCTTTGATGGCTTCGGAAATAGCAATGGAGCATCACCTCGGACTTACCTGTGACCCTATAGGTGGATTGGTGCAAGTGCCGTGCATCGAACGAAATACAATGGGAGCTATCAAAGCGATTACAGCCTCGCAACTAGCTATGCTCAGTAACCCTGACAATGCCCGCGTATCGCTGGATGCTGTAGTAAAAACCATGTGGGAGACGGCATTGGACATGAATCATAAATATAAAGAGACTGCGGAGGGTGGGCTGGCTATGCAAATACCGTTGGGGTTGAAGGAATGTTGATCATAATTTTACTCTATATCTATTAAAAATGTTACCGCTTTTTGTTTTTCGAGAATTGTTACTATCTTTCGCTATTAACATAAACATCATAGCTTTGAAACGTATTCTACTTTCGTTGTTAGTTATACTTCCTCTTTGTTCTCAAGCGCAACGCCACCATGAAGCAGGTATTTTTGCAGGTGTAAGCAATTATCGTGGCGACCTGCAAGACGAGTGGTTTCCAGATTACGGATATAAACCTAATGTGGGGGTTTTCTACAAATACTTTATGAATCCTCGTGTAGGTATTCGCTTAGGTGCCAATTACTCTAAGATAACCGCAGCCGATAGTCTTTCAGATATTGCTGTGAAAAAATTCAGAAACCTCCGTTTCGAGTCGAAATTATTCGAGTTGCACGCAGGCTTGGAGATCAATCTATTAGGGGTAGACAGAGAACGCGCTAAAGTGAGTCCGTATATATTTGGTGGTATTTCCGCTTTTTACTTCAACCCTTATACAGATGGCTTAAATGGCGAAAAAGTGATGCTTCGTCCGTTAAGTACAGAAGGGCAGGGAATGGCTATTTATCCTGACCGTAAAAATTACTCGAACGTAAACGTAGCTCTTCCTTTTGGTGGTGGTATGAAGTTCTTTATTGGCAAGGCTTTGATGCTTAGTACAGAAATAGGATTCCGATATACCGCTACAGATTATTTGGATGATGTAAGTAAATCTTACGTAAACCAATATGAGCTTTTCAATGCAAGAGGAAGACAATCTGTAGACCTCAGTTATAGAAGTGACGAATTGATAGGAAATACCTCTCCCGTACCGGATTATGGATATCAGCGCGGTGACAGTAAAGCCAATGATTGGTTTTGGTACGGTGGCTTGACTCTTTCCGTTTACTTTGATGCTTTCGGAAACGTGAATGAATACTGGCAAACAAAATGCGCTAACATGTTCAGATAGCTTAAAAGATTTTTTCTTTTTTAAAATACCGCTTAGAAATCTAAGCGGTATTTTTTATCTTGATATATAAATGAAAAACCTTATCAAATCCTATTTTATTTTTTCATCAGTAGAACGAAAAGGAATACTGCTGTTTATTATTCTCATAGCCATCTTACTCGTTTCGTTATTTACACAAAAACATTGGGTGTCTAAAAAAAGTGCATTTAATATAGACACTTCTTTATTAATTGCATGGAACGAATATAAAGCTATACACGTTGCAAACGATAAGATTGCTATTAATAATGAAGACAATATCGAATCTATTTTATTTCCTTTTGACCCGAATACACTTGATAGTATTGGCTTTATAAAGTTAGGACTGAAGCCGAAAACAACTAAGCTATTACTTAACTGGAGGAGAAAAGGAAAAGTATTCTACAAAAAAGAAGAATTTAAAAAGCTCTACACGCTCAGCGAAGAACAGTATAGTAAACTTGCCCCGTACATATCAATAAACACCAATAAATCTGACTATTCACAAACTTACATTTCCGATTATGCGACTACTTACAATCGTGAACCCGATCATATAGACATTAATAAAACAGACTCCATAACGTTAGTGAGGCTAAGAGGAATTGGACCTTACTTCGCACATAAAATCTTAGAAAAAAGAAATGAGTTGGGTGGCTTTATTAGATATGAACAACTTCTTGAAGCCTATAGATTCAACGATACTACCTATAATTTACTCAAAGAAAAATTGGTGATTAATATAAATGCAATAAAGAAAATAAACCTCAATACAGCTTCTGAACTACAACTTAGCAAGCATCCTTATATTGGAGAAAAGACAGCTAAAAACATTTTGCTTTATAGAGATGCTTTGAATCGCTTTGAAAAAATTGAACAAATACGCCAAGTGCCGTTGATGAATGAAGAAATTTATCGTAAAATTGCCCCATATTTAAGTATTGAATAATTACCCTGATGGATTTTAACTACACAGATACGCAAATTGAAATCGCTAACATGATCCGCGATTTTGCAAACAAAAGTATTCGCCCTAAAATGATGGAATGGGATGAGAGCCAAACCTTTCCTGTCGAGGTTTTTAAAGAACTGGGAAAGTTGGGGTTGATGGGTGTACTCGTACCTGAAGAATATGGAGGAAGTGGCATGGGCTATTTCGAATATGTAACTGTAGTAAGTGAGATAGCGAAAGTATGCGGCTCTATCGGTCTTTCCGTTGCTGCTCATAATTCATTGTGTACAGGGCATATTTTATACTTCGGCAATGAAGAACAAAAGAAAAAATACCTTCCTAAGTTAGCTACCGCTGAGTGGATCGGTGCATGGGGACTCACAGAAGCTAATACAGGTAGTGACTCGGGCAATATGCAATGTGTTGCTACACGAGATGGTGATGATTGGGTAATAAACGGAACCAAAAATTGGATAACACACGGCGAAACAGGT
>CBFGYQ010000105.1:0-6835 GCA_965652995.1 uncultured bacterium | reverse complement strand
CAAAACAAGCAAAAGTGGAAGATTACCGCAGTATGGATGATCAGGCACTTAATAATAAAATACAGGATGAAGAAGTGCGCATTAAGAAAATGCAGTTTAGCCACGCGGTAAATCCGTTGGAGAACCCACTTACTATTCGCCAGCTTCGTCGCACTATAGCTCGCATGAAGACAGAACAACGTAAAAGAGCTTTAGGAATTTAAAAAAATTAGCAATGTCAACAACAACGATTGAAAGAAAACGCAGAAAGACCCGTATCGGGATAGTTAGCAGCGATAAAATGACTAAAACCATCACTGTTAATGTAGAGCGTAAGATCAAACACCCGATCTATGGTAAGTTCTTGAAAAAGACGACTAAATTCCATGCACACGATGAAGAAAACACTGCAGGTGTTGGCGACGTAGTGCGCATAATGGAAACTCGTCCTCTGAGCAAAACAAAACGCTGGAGACTGGTAGAGATCATCGAAAAAGCGAAATAATTTCTTAGTAATAATACAGCTGTTGGAATGCAACAATGTATTAGGAACTAAACAATAAAATACGGTCTTAATTGCCGGACAATTAACGACTATCAACTAACTACTAATTACTAAAGTAAAATGATACAACAAGAAAGCCGCCTCAATGTAGCTGATAACAGCGGTGCAAAAGAAGTACTTTGTATTCGTGTATTGGGCAATTCAGGACAAGACTACGCGGGCATTGGCGATAAAATAGTTGTGACTGTGAAAGCTGCTTTGCCCGGTGGTAACATGAAAAAGGGTACGGTTTCTAAAGCAGTTATCGTGCGTACTAAAAAACAATTGCGTCGTAAAGATGGTTCATACATTTCGTTTGACGATAACGCTGTTGTATTACTAAACAATTCTGACGATCCTCGTGGTACGCGTATCTTCGGCCCTGTTGCCCGTGAACTTCGTGATAAAGGCTACATGAAAATTGTATCCTTAGCGCCGGAAGTACTGTAAGGAAATCTTAATAAGATTATATGTAAAAGACGCTGATGCATTATGGTATCAGCGTCTTTTCTATTACGTTAATTCTGGAATCAGGAACATCCAATTATTATCTTCTTTCCTTTCCGTGTATTTGAGTCATTATAAAATCTTTAGTGCTTTTTATATCTACATAATGGCATAAGCTTAGGTAAGAGAAATACTCGTTTTCCGTAAGCTCATGCCGCGTTTTCAAAGCTTAAGAAGGGCAGAGAGAAAAAACTTATGTTCTACTGCTTAATTATTTTGAAAGTCATTCCATTTTCAAGGCGAATAAAATACGTTCCCGGTATCCAGTTGTTCGCATTGATGAAGGTGTTTTCTCCTGTTATTTTAAAAGATAAAATGGATTTGCCTGATGCGTCCGTTACAAAACCGTTTTTGCCATCGAGTGTTTTATCAGTAGTGTGTATTGTAATGATTTCATCTTTTACAGGATTCGGAAAAATATTAAGCGCTGTTTTGTCATTACCAAATTGAAGCATGCGTATTGGGCTATAGCCATAACTACCGTCAAGGTTTAACATTTGCAAGCGGTAATAATTAGCTCCTTTTTCTGGATGGTAATCTGTGAAGTTATATTTTGATTCCTCCATAGCTTTCACACTTCCTATTTCAGAAAATGTTTTGCCATCTGTACTTCGTTCTACATTGTATTTATCGAAGTTCACTTCATTGGCTACATTCCAGTAAAGTAAAGATGTTTGTTCCTCATCGTCTTTTTTAGCCGTAAAATCTATTAAAGTAATCGGCAACGGATTATTGCTGGTAGCTGTAATGCGGGAAATAGTTGCACTGCTTACATTTTGTACAATGGTGTTTGCTGTTGTATTAATCGTGCTGCCTGTTGTGGTTATCCACACCGTGCCGGTGCTGGCCGCTGAATAGGCTATCTCCAAGGCGCTTTCTGTGTTGCCTGCCATCTCTGCATCATCATATCTGAAACCGATATTTCCGCTGTAGGTAATGGGTGAAGAAAAGGTATAAATGCGGTTGATGGTGTTGCCTGTGCCAATAGGTTGGTTAGTATTGCTGTGTGTCAGTTGGTTGTTATTAATTGTAATATCTGATGCAGGGCTCATGATCAGGCTGTCGATGCTTACGGTAGCATATGCCTTTATGGTCATACCGTTTGTGCCTGAGGTGACCACAAACTGCGCTTGCAGTAAATGAGGCAGGCTTATTAAAAATAGGATGAATGATTTTTTCATGAGAAAATTATTTAAGAAAAATGATTGTATTAATTGATTCTAACTCCGGAAAAATAACAGGATGTACTATTAAGCGTAGCTGTCGTACCGGTATTGTTAAATATACCTATGCTCACTTCGTCGCCTTTATTAAGTAGAAGTAAGGAAGAGAAATCTGTAGCAAGCGGTATTTTTTCACCCGCTGATATTTGATATTCCTTTTCTAAGCCGCCAATTTGTGATTGCCCGTTAATTAATACTCTGACTATATAGAGCCCAAATTGACTGGCTGTGTAACTACCATTCGTACTGATACCTACGTTAAACTGATAAATACCGTCGGCAGGTGCCACATATTTATTGTAGAAGCTATAAAATGTGTTATTTTCATCGAATGCTGTTGAAGTATAAGAGTTTGCGGAGAAAGGTGTTACAAAAGGAATTACTTGGCTTGTGCCTGGTGTAACGTTATAATTGCTGCCCAACTTGGCACTAAAAGCGGTGTATTTCGAGACCGGCACTCTCCATTCTGCATGGCCCGCATTATCTATGGCTGTTAATACTTTCCCAGGTGCTGCACTGCCGCTGGTAATAGTAAAATTACCACCGAGATTGGTTTCTTGCAAAAAAGCCTGCTCCCCATCAAAGGTAATTTGCCAGTTATCAATGGTTCCAATATCACCGGCAGCTCTGTCATAAGCTAAAAGAAACCATTGGCCATTGAAAATACCGAATGATGCAAAATTGTTTTGATTAGGAGCATAGAAACTACCACAGCCACTCGCCAAACCCTGTGGTGCATATACTCCTGTGAAGGGTGCTGCTGCACTGTTGCTGGCGGGAAACGCCGTGCCACCGTCAGTAAATACGGTGTTGGTGAAATTGTCTCCGCTATTGTTTGATGTAACTGTTGTAAGGCATATTATATTTCCGCTCGGGCCTACAAGAAAAAGTGCAAGGTCGCCCACATACGGATGTGTGATATTTACTTTTACTGCAATTTTAGTGTTTGATGTTTGAGTAATGCCATTAACCAAAATATAAGAAGAGGCACCGTTGCCACTAAGACATCCATTATCTGGTATAGCCAAGTTGCTGTTAGCTGCATCACTTCTGAATATTGTACCCGAGCCACCAGTCTTTACCCGGCCTGCACTATCTACCATAAGTACGCGCTCGCTACTGCCGCTGTAGTTTTGAAAACGAACACTGCCTGTGGTATGCAGCTGGTCGGTAGGTGATGTAGTGCCGATGCCTACATTTTGTGCCATTGCGGCAACACTTGTTGTTAACAAAGCTGAAAGTAAAAGTCTCTTTTTCATGATTTCATTTTTTTATAGTTGAATGATGAAATGAATGTACCAGCAGTATTTAAAGCACTATGTAATAACTCTATGAAGGGAATTGATAAATAGACGAACGGAAAATCTTTTCTCTACAATATCAAAACAACAATTCAGGTTTATCAATTTATAACCAATAACTGCATTTGATTTTTATCAGTAAACTTTATAGCCGATAAAATGTGACCGGTTGCTTGGCGCTAAATAAATGGATGTGCCTACATCTTGTTTAAAACGTACATCTACCACATCGCCAGTATTGAGATAGGCATCAGCAGCATCTCCAATAGTAACAGGTATAGGGTCGGATAAATCCAGTTTTATAATACCGATGCGATAGGTAAGCCCATTGATGATCAGATAAATGGATAAATCTCCCTTTTGGTTTGCTAAGCTCCCGATAGTTGTCAGAGAAGCCTGATAAGAAAAATGATACAATCCGGCAGTAGGAGCAGTAAAAGCGCCATTATTGAAATTATTGCCATTATCAATACCAGAAATTGTTGCCGCATCAGAATAAGGCAAAGCACCTGAAAGAACATTAGTACTCGGCATTGCATACTGTGTAGATTGATAGTAGGATACGAATGAAGTAGTATTAGGAGTTGTTGATTGCCAAGTAGCATTCCCTGAAGCATCACTGGTCAGTATTTTGCCTACAGCAGGGCTGCCACTTGCTATTTTAAGATTGCCGTTGATTTCCGTTCCTCCCGTTCCGGTTTTTATAGCCAGCCCGCTGCCGCTGCTAAAATAACCCGCTACTCCGCTACCAGATGACGCTTCCACACCATAACCCACAGTAGAGCTTCCAAAAATACCGGAGCCACCACTGCTAAGCCCTTTTACACCGGTGCCATAGCCGGTGCCATAACCCGTAATAGCTACTGAACCCGTAGTAGCATGAAAGTTGGAAATGTTGAAAGTAGTGCCGGCAGATGTATCTGATCCGACATAAGGCAAGGTTATCGCTGAAGATGGTGTTTGCCAGGTTGCATTTCCGTTGGCATCACTGGTCAGCACTTTGCCATTTCCTTGATTGCCATCATCCAGAAGTAGGGTGCCTGCAACATGTAATGTAGCTTGTGGGTTTACAGTGCCTATGCCAAAGTTGCCTGTTAGCTTTTGCAAGGTTAGATCTGCAGCACCATTGTTGGTAGCAAAGTGCAAATCGTGGTTGGTATGCGTTTGTATATAGGCTGAAGAATTATCTACATAAGTGCCCACCGCTACCTGTCCATTATTGGATATTTGTGCAAATCCCTGATTGCTGCTTACACTATTGGTGTCTTTCACCGTGAGCGTGTATTGTGGTGTTGTAGTCCCGATGCCCACATATTGAGCTATGACTGATCCGCTCATAGTAAGGAGCATTAGAGAAAGTAAAATTTGCTTTTTCATGATCTCGTTTTTTAGAGGTGAATGTAATAGCCGCATTTAAAGATGCCGGTTATAACTCTATGAACGGAACAGATAAATAGATGAACGGAAACGGTTTTGATCAACTCCTTGTTGCATGTTACTTTCTTAAGAAAGCGTTTAACATCTTTTGAGGTCTTACATGCAACTGTTTAATCCGGAAAGAGGCAGTCAAAAAGAAAGAGCGTTTGATTGGGTTTTGGAAAATTGCGATGAACCAGTTTTAGGTTTGTTAAATGGTGAAGATTATGCTGAATGTTCATTACATTTCAGCATAATTCATTTTATGAAATACACAATCGTAGATGATGATGAAACCGCCAGATTATTGATAGATGCTTATGCAAGAGCACATAAAGACCTGCAACTGCACGGTAGTTTTGAACATCCTTTGGAAGCCGTATCATTTATCAATAATAATCAACCTGATCTCCTTTTTCTGGATATAGAAATGCCTTTGCTGAATGGTATTGATTTTTTGCGCAGCTTAAAAAAGCCGCCACTTTGTATTTTCATCACCAGCCATCCCGAGTTTGCCATCGAAGCTTTTGAACTCTTTGCGCTCGATTATATTTTAAAACCTATTACCGAAGAACGTTTTAATGCTACCATTGCCAGAGCCCAAGCTTTTTTAAACATCCAGCAAAAAGCGGTAGCATACGAACATAAAATAGAACAAGAAACGATCATCATACAAGAAGGCTATGAAACACATCGCGTACAGCTTTCCGACATTCTCTACCTCGAAGCACTCAAAGATTATACACGCATTTTTACAAAGCATAAAAACTACATTACGCTCGGCAATCTCAGCCGCATTTTAGAAGGTTTCAATATTCCCGCATTCACGCGCGTACATCGCAGTTATGCTGTCAATTCCAGCCATATCAATAGTTTTGCAGATAATAATATACTTATACAAGACACCGAAATACCTGTAGGAAAAACCTATCGCAGTATTGTAAATGAAATGCGGAAACACTGAAAAATGCTCAATGCCATAACAGTAGATTTTTGTAAAAATGCGGACTTAATGCTTTAAAATTACCAAAGCTGTTGTCGCATTTCCTGAAGTATGAAACGTTATTTCCGCATTGATTTTTTTACTCAGTTCATCTACCAGTTTCAATCCTAATCCACTCAGGGAATAATTTGTTTCCCGGCTTGAAATTGCATTTTCATAATCTTGCTGCGAAAAGGCTGCACCTTCATTTTGAATAGAAAGTATGGTTGCGTCGGTATTATCTTTTGCAGTAATTTTTATTAAACCATTTTCAGGCGAAGCTTTTATAGCATTTTGCAAAAGGTTGCGAACGATTGTTTGCAAATAATTTTGGTCAGTAACTATTTTTAATGGTTCCGTAATCGCTGTTTCATAATGCAGGTTTTTAGCGTCACTGTTAAGTTGCAACAGGTTTTTACAAATCCTTACCATCTCGGTAATGTCGGTTTCCTGCAGTTTCGTATCAAACGCATTCATTTGTGTTTTGCTCCACAGCAGCAGCTCTTCCATTGTTTCTAATAACGAACCGGTTGCCGTTTGTATTTTATGATTGAGTGTTGCTTTTTGTGTTTCATTCAATGCCTGCGGGTTCAGTTGCTGAAGCTTTAGAAATTGATATATCTGGCTGATGGGTGATCGCAGGTCATGCCCGATAATGCTGAAGAGTTTGGCTTTGGTTGTATTAGCATTGTTTAGCTCCAGGTTTAATTCGCCAAGTTGTTTGTTTTTTTGATTCAGTATATCATCTGTTTTTTTTTTGTTTTTATTCTGTTCGATTTGTTTTACAGATAAATCTATATACACACATATATTCTAGCGCTTTTTTTTTTGTTACACAATTATTATTAAGAATGTGCTTTCACTTTTCTAGAAAATAAAATAA
>CBFGYQ010000104.1:0-6858 GCA_965652995.1 uncultured bacterium | reverse complement strand
CATTCGCAAAACAATACCGGTGAAAAACGGCATTGATAAAGAGCAATCTAAGAAAATTGTGAAACTGATAAAAGATAGCGGATTGAAAGTGCAAGCAGCTATTATGGACGATATTATTCGTGTGACAGGAAAGAAGATTGACGATCTGCAAGATGTAATTCAGCTTTGTAAAAGCTCTAATTTGGATTTGCCATTGCAGTTTGTGAATATGAAGTCGTAGTTCTTTTATTCTTTCTTAACTTAGGTTCTCTAAAAAACCTATTCATGAAGAAGTATTCCATTTTGTATTTCAGCGTTGGTGTGTTGTTTAGTGCGGTAGTCATTGGCGGTTTTGCCTTCAAACAGATTAATGAAGAGGATGAAAAAGTATCAGTAGCACCTGACGGTCGTCTGCAGTACAAATGGTATGTACCGCAAGCTCCTAAATCCATGAACTTTGCGGGTGAAAAAGTACCTCTTGAAAGATGGGATGTGAAAGAACAATTGGAACGGGAGCTACTCTACAATTACTACAATCACTATAGTACACTTTATATTTTACGATTAGCACCGAGGTATTTTCCTGTTATCGAACCAATATTGAAAGCAAACGGTGTACCCTCAGATTTTAAGTACTTGTGCATTGCAGAAAGTGCGTTGCGCAATCAAACATCGAGTGCAGGTGCTGTAGGTTTTTGGCAGTTCATGCCCGGTACTGCACCTTCTTATGGTTTGGAGTTGAATGGCGAAGTAGATGAGCGATATGATGTAGAAAAATCAACCGTTGCAGCTTGTAAGTATTTTAATCAAGCCTATGCGAAATTTGGATCTTGGACTGCAGCAGCGGCATCTTATAATATGGGGCAGGGTGGTTATAATGGTCAATCGAATTTTCAGCAACGCAGCAATTATTATGATCTTCAACTACCTGAAGAAACGATGCGTTATGTACATCGCATTTTAGCGTTCAAGTTGCTGGTTGGTAGTGCAGAAAGTTTCGGTTACATGATGCCATCAAGCGATTCTTACAAACCTATCAAGACGCGCAGTATACACGTAACAGAAACCATCCCAAATCTCGCACAATTCGCATTGGATAACGGCACAACATATCGTATGGTGAAGCAACTAAACCCTTGGCTACGCGACAGACGGTTGACTGTTAAGAGCAAAACCTATGAAATCAAAGTTCCTGTGAGTGGCAGCGAATGAGTTTTTGCGTTGGCTGAGCTTGTCGAAGCCATTCAAATGTTCATTTCGAAAGGCTCAATGAACATCTTCGTACATTAAGAGCTACTTCCTTTAAACTGATGATGTGTTTCTTTGAACAACACATTGAACGTAGTGAGCGAGCCGTAAACGCCCGTGATGTATTGCTGCATGTCCACCTTTTCTTCATCCGTTAATCCTTTGTGTGAATTTATTTTTTGCTCTATCAATCGCAGTCTGTCGCGCACCATTACTATTTTATGGAAAAACGTTTCGATGGGAAGTTCTTTGGGTTGCAGAGAGGCATCTGCGGGCTGTAAGATCAAAGAACCGTTATTCCATTTATTCGCCATTGGTACCAGTTGAAATTCGTTAAGTCTTCGTTCTAAAACATTTTCCAAAGCTTCTTCAATATCAGCAAGACTTATACTGCTGTCATCCTCAGTATTTGTACCTGTTACCGAATCTAATACGCGTAATTCTTTGTAATCCTTACTCACCGTTTTGGCAGTATTCTGCGATTTGAACCAAATAGTATAAGATTCATTTCCTGTTTCTACTATCACTCCTTTACCAAAATGCGGATGTTCTACTTTGGAGCCTATTCCTAAATTATTTTCCATTGAGCGAATATAGCCGCTTTGTACCATCTTTCTTTTCGGTACAATTTTTGACATGATGTTATCATAAATAATTCTCACGAGATGTCTCATCCTAAAATCTCTCAAAAACTCCTCCTTCTTACTATCAGTTTATTCTCATTTACTTCTGTTGTGGCACAAGACGCAATAGATGTATTGCGCTATTCCTACATCAATCCCACAGCTACAGCAAGAGGGGTGAGTATTGGTAATGCACTTGGTTCGGTAGGTGGCGATTTTGGCACACTTAGTATCAATCCGGCCGGTATCGGTATTTATCGTAGTTCTGAGTTTATGTTTACACCTTCATTGAAGATCAATAATGTAAACAGTACTTATTTGAATCAGATCAACGAAGAACCTAGTAGTCGTTTTAACTTTAATAATATCGGTGTTGTTTTCGCACGCACGCCTCGTGGCAAGAGGTATGACAATAGTAAATGGAAGTCAGTATCATTTGCTTTTGGTTTGAATCGCTTGGCAGATTTTAATCGTAGTTATTCTTATAGTGCACTCAATACATCAACAAGCTTCAGTGAGATTTTTGCTAATGATGCGAATGATTATCCGGGTGCAGCAGATAATGATCCGACTTCACTTGCTTATCTAGGGTATCAATCTTTTTTGGTAGATCAAGATAGCTTGGGTTATTATTCACTTGCTTACGAAGCCACAGATCAATTAAGACAAAAGCGTTCTGTAAAAGAGAAAGGTGGAATGAATGAAATAGTTTTCTCTTTCGGGGGAAATTATATGGAGAAATTAATGCTTGGTGCTACTATTAGTTTACCGTCAATAAATTATACAAGAGAGTCTTATTTTGAAGAGGTGGATGCATCAGGTAATACTAATAATTACTTCCAAGCATTTCGTTATTCAGAAGCCTTACAAACAAGTGGTCTTGGGTTCAATCTTAAATTGGGCGCTATTTATAAGGCGGCAGATGCATTTCGTTTAGGTGTTGCAGTTCATACGCCTACATGGTTAGCACTTAGCGATATTTATGATCAATCTCTTACAGCTAATACAGAAAATTTTAAAAGAGAGTTTTTCCCGTCTGACCCTAATCCGATAACAACAATTGATGCGGATCAAATTATTTTTGATTATACAATTAGAACACCTTGGAGAGGGATTTTAAGTGCGACAGGGATATTGGGTCGTCATGGATTCATTACTGCAGATTATGAATATGTAGATTATAGGTCGGCACGTTTAGGCTTTTCTGATAATTATACAGCGCAAGAGAATCAACGTAATGCAGATATTAAAAGACTGTACAAAGGAACGTCTAACCTACGTATTGGTATCGAAGGTAGATTGCAGAATTTCTTTCTAAGAGGAGGTTTTGGTATGTATGGAAGTCCTTTTGCAAACAATGTGAGTGGTATGAATCGTATGAATATCTCCGGAGGTTTTGGTTATAGGAATGATCGTGTTTTCGCAGATATTGGGTTTATGCACACACGTTTGGATGAGTATGAAGTGCCTTACTTTATACCTGGACCAACAACCGCACCTACAGCTAAGCTTGAAAACAGATTGAATAACGTAGCGATTACGTTAGGGTTTAAGTTTTAAAAACTCAGACAATTTCCGTCACCTTATTAAGTTTATTGTATTTACTCTTGTATTCTATTGGAGATAATCCTGTTATCTTTTTGAAGATGCCACGAAACGCTTTGTTGTCGTTATAGCCAACTTCATACATGATCTCATTAATATTTTTTCGACTGGTTTCTAAACTGCGTTTGGCGGCTTCTATTTTAGTACGTTGAATGTATTCAAGTACAGAGTTGTTGGTAGCTTGTTTGAAACGCCGCTCAAAATTTCTTCTGCTCATATTTGCTTTATCAGCAAGTTCTTCTACTGATATTTTCTCATCGATATTGTTTTCAATGAACATTTGCGTTTGCAATACATCATTGTCATTATGCGACTTTTGCCCTTCGAAAATGATGAATGAGTTTTGGCTAGTTCTACCAATATCCACTGCAAAATATTTCGAGGCGAGTATCGCCGTTTCTCTATTGGTGTACTTCTCCACCAAATGCAGCAATAACGTCCAATAAGAATGTGCGCCGCCACTGCTATACAATCCATTCTCTTCTGTAACGATGCTCCCGTCTTGCACGTCTATGTTGGGGTAAGTTGCTCTAAAATCATTGATGAAATTCCAATGTGTAGAACATTTCTTCCCATCCAATAAACCTGTTGCAGCGAGGACGTATGCACCCAAACATAGCGATGCTACCTCTGCGCCTTTCTCTCGTTGAGCTATTATCCAAGGAAAGAACTTGTCGTTAAGCGCTACTGTTTCTTTTAGATTTCCACCAATGGCAGGGATAATGATAAGGTCCGTTTTTTTCACTTCACCAATTATTTTGTCTGCTTTCACATTCACTAAACCATCTACAAGATTTATTTCTTTGTCAACGCCTACAAGATGTACATCAAATAAGGCTTCTTTGCCTTGTCCGATCAAAAAATTATTTACTGTGGTAAATAAATAACGAGGGTCTGCGATAGCTTGCAGCACTGCATTTTGCAGAAGTAATATGGAAATTGAGACCATTTTCTAAAGATAACTTCAAAACCTACTACAGAAAAATCTATTTGTCGCAATTTACCCTCTATTTGTCGCCAATACACAGCGGCATTTTTTTTATGCGTTTGTACGTTTGCATTAGAAATTAATCATTCAAAAAATAAATATCATGACACAGCAAAGAAAATCAGTAACTATTCAATCTAAAGTAAATGCCCCTGTAACGAAAGTGTGGGAATATTTCAACGCACCGCAGCATGTTACTAAATGGAATGCTGCATCGCCCGACTGGCATTCACCAAAAGCAGAAAATGATTTGAAAGTGGGTGGTCAATTTAATTACAGAATGGAGGCAAAAGACGGCAGTTTCGGTTTTGACTTTGGAGGTGTGTATGATGAAGTAGAAGCCAACAAACGTCTTGCGTACACAATGGGAGACGGAAGAAAAGTATCCGTAGATTTTAATGAAGAGAATGGAGCAACAAACATTGTAGAAGTTTTTGAAGCTGAAGATCAAAATCCTGTAGAGATGCAACAACAAGGCTGGCAAGCTATCCTCGACAATTTTAAAAAGTACACGGAAGAAAATGCTTAATGATGAATTGTCAATTATCAATTCGGAAGTAACTATTAATAATTAATAAAACAACTCACAGTTAAAATTAATAATCATGAAAAAGAATAAGATCATCTTTTGGGTAGCGACAATCATCATTGCAATGATGGAAGGTGTAATGCCATTGACGACTTGGATCTTTGCACCAGAGTATATGACTTTCGGTACAAGAGCCTTAAATTATCCTGACTATTTTGCCTATTCACTTGTCGTAGCAAAAATCCTTGGTGTGATAGCAATTGTTTATCCGAAAACCCCGACTATGCTGAAAGAATGGGCATATGCAGGACTTTTCTTTACATTGACTTTTGCATTCATTAGCCATGCTTTTGTTGACAAAAATATTGGTTACATGTTGATGCCTCTGGCATTCTTAGTAATG
The DNA here is from genome assembly GCA_965652995.1 of uncultured bacterium. Taxonomy (GTDB): domain Bacteria; phylum Bacteroidota; class Bacteroidia; order Chitinophagales; family Chitinophagaceae; genus JAFIGV01. Next base: position 1,483 of record CBFGYQ010000104.1, on the reverse strand, counting down.
CTTATAGTATCATATTGTTACAGCAAAAAAATCAATTTTGAAACGCAAGAAATGAATACGCCTCGTTTTTCAATTGCATAATTGTTAATGTCATTTCACCATCAATTATTATTCAATAACTATAAAAAACAAAGTCATGGAAAATTTTTCAGTAGATAAAGCAAACAAAAAGATAACTGTAAGAAGAGAATTTGCAGCAGGTAAAGACAAAATTTGGGATGCTTTTACAAAGAAAGAAAATCTCGACCAATGGTGGGCACCGCAGCCGTGGCAAGCAAAAACAAAATCAATGGATTTTAAAGAAGGCGGCAAATGGTTGTATGCCATGGAAAGTCCTGAAGGAGAACAACATTGGAGTTTTGTAAATTATAAAACCATAAAACCGAACGAATATTATACAGGTCTTGACGGTTTTTCTGATGCTGAAGGAAACGTCAATACCGCATTGCCTCAGACAGAATGGAAACTGAGTTTTAATGGCGATGACAAGAAAACGCTGGTGACAACAGAAATGCAATTTACTAACGAAAAGGATATGGATACATTGATAGAAATGGGTTTCAAAGAAGGTTATGAAATAGCAGCAACTGGACTAGATAAGATAATTGCTAGTGGTAAATTGTAAGTTGTCAATTATCAAAAAATTAGCAAGAATTAACAGGCAATCTTCGTACAGCAAACTTAATTTAGTATAAGATGTATTGATTCACCATTCATCTTTAAACAATCATCAATCACAATTAAAAAATTAAAAAAACATGGCACTAATCAATCCATACATACACTTCAATGGCAATGCAGAAGAAGCATTTACATTTTACAAATCTGCTTTTGGTGGCGAATTCGAAAGAGTAGTTCGTTTCAAAGATATGTCTGATGAAGCTGATCCTAATCTAAAAGATGAAGCTGAAAAAATTATGCACATTGCGTTGCCTATTGGTAATGGCAGCATGTTGATGGGAAGCGACACGCCTTCATTTATGGGAAAGCATAGCGAAAATGAAACAAGAAGTAAGCTATCGGTGAAAGCTAATAGTAAAGAAGAAGCAGACAAATTATTTAATACACTTTCGCAAGGAGGAAGTGTTGAAATGCCAATTGGTGATAGCCCTTGGGGTTCCTATTTCGGAATGTTCAGAGATAAGTATGGCATTGAATGGATGATAGATTTTGATGCGAGATAAAAACAAAGGTGAATTGAAAAATTATGAATGATGCTGGTTTGAAAGAAAAACGTACTTGCAAAAACGGTCATGTTTATTACAAAAGCAGCGACTGCCCTACATGTCCTACTTGTGAAGCAGAAGCAAAAAAAGAAAAATTTTTTGTACAGCTAAGTGCACCGGCACGCAGAGCTTTAGAAAATGAAGGCATTACCACAGTAAAGAAATTAGCATGAAAAACGGAGAAAGAAATTATGGCATTACATGGCATGGGAAAGGAAAGTTTGCCGGCATTGAGAAAAGCATTGAAAGATGCAGAG
>CBFGYQ010000103.1:0-6903 GCA_965652995.1 uncultured bacterium | reverse complement strand
ATATTTTGCAAGCGGGTATTCAAACCAGCAATTTCATCTTCAAGGTCTTTTACCTCCATAGGCAATTCGCCTTTCAAGGTTCTTATTTCGTCTATTTTAGAATCAATTTTTTGTAGTGTCAAAACTGCACTTAGCTTTTCTTCTACAGAGAAATCTTTAACGGTAGCCATATTTAGCAAAAATATTTTACGGGATTTGTTGACAATTCGGTTAAAAGAACCGCGAAATTACGGAATTTTTTATTAAGAATATCTGCAATTAATTCTATGGTAAATTGCTCACTTTCGTAATGCCCAATATCTGCAATCATGATTTTGCCGTCTGCATCAAAAAACTGATGATATTTGAAATCTCCGGTGATGAAAACATCTGCTTGCGCAGCAATGGCATTTTTTAATAAGAAACTACCCGAACCGCCACAAACCGCTACTGTCTTCACTTCTTTTCCCACAAAATCGGTGTAACGGATGCATTCCACATTCATTTTTTCCTTCAGATAGTTCAAAAACTCTCCATGCGACATTGCATTCTGCAATGTTCCAATCATTCCCGCTCCAATATCCTGATTGGTATTTTCTAAAGAAATCAACTCATGAGCAACTTCTTCATAAGGATGCGATGCGAATAGAGCCTGTAAAACACTATTTTTTTTATCTGTTGATATAAGCACTTCCAATTTTACTTCCTCTACATTTTCTCTTTCTCCACCCGCTTTTCCAATTGTTGGATTCGTGTTTTCACTAGGTTTGAATGACCCTTTTCCACTTGTTGTAAAACTACACTCCGAGTATTCACCGACATGACCCGCACCGGCTGAGAACAAAGCATTCTTCACAACATCAACATCTTTAATAGGAATATAAGTGTACAATTTAAGAAGATTGCCTTGTGTCTTAGAAAGTATTTTTGCGTTTTGCAATCCAAGCTTCTCTGCAATTTTTGCATTCACACCTTGCTTCATGTTATCCAAATTCGTATGGCTTGCATAGATTGCTATATCGTTCTTGATGGCTTTCAATACGATTCGTTCAATATAGTTTTTTCCGGAAATGCTCTTCAACCCTGAGAACAACAAAGGGTGATGCGCCACAATCATATTGCAGTTTTTAGAAATTGCTTCGTCCAAAATTGCTTCTGTTACATCTAAAGACACAAGTATTCCCTTCACTTCCATGTCCACATCACCAACCTGCAAGCCACTGTTGTCATAGCTTTCCTGATATTTTAATGGAGCTGCTTCTTCCAAAGCATTCATGATGTCTTTTACTGTTGCCATGTTGTTTTTCTTTTATACTTCCAACGCCTGTGCGTCCACATCCAGTTTTCGGGTTGTTCCTGAAGTTGTCGCTCCATAAAGTTCACATAAGTTTTTAGAATAAAACCTTCTTCTGTTTGTGAAGCATCATCGCAAATGCGTTGCAAGTTTATTTGATAATGTCCTCGTTTCACTTTCTTTATTCCTGCTAGTACAACAGCTGCTTTTGAGCGACGCGCCATTTGTTCTGTTCCTCGAAAAAAAGGTGCTTCACGATTCATGAAAGGCAACCATTCCGCCACTTCCGTGACAGAAGGATTTTGATCCGCCATTTGTGCGAGGATGTATTGCTTGTCTCTGAGTTGCATAAGTCCTCGCTTTAATGATTTCATAGAAACAAGAATAGCACCGGATCGAGATCGTAGGCGTAACATAAATCGATCAAAAGGTTTGTTTTTCAATGGTAAGTAAACTCCCGCAAATTGTTGTTGTACATTCCAAGCGCAAATCACATTGGCCCACTCCCAGTTGAATGTATGACCGAGCAAGGCATAGGTGTTTTTTCCTTTTTTGTATAAGTCATGAAATACCTCCCAATTCGCAGGCATTCGTCTGTTCAATTCTTTTTTGGAAATCGATAATAATTTCAACGTTTCTACCCATTGATCGCAGAAGCTTCTATAATTCTTCTTTAAAATTTCTTGTAATTCACTTTCAGATTTTTCTGGAAATGCATGCTTTAGATTATCCATCACTATTTCTTTGCGATAACCTGTGACATGATACAGTATGAAAAATGTTATTTCTGACAAACCATACAGCATCCATAAAGGAAGCAGCGAAACAGGATAAAAAAGAATTAGGAGGAAAGAGTACATCAGCAAACGATGTCAAAAATAGATGATTTGATGGAGTGTTTTTAATAAAGCATCACGGGTCGCGGCTTTGCCGCGACCCGTGTATATTCTCAACAACTTAAAAAAATTACTTCTTAGCAGTTGTTTTCTTAGCAGCAGTAGTAGTAGTTTTTGCAGGAGCAGCTACTTCTTCAGTATTCAGGTCAAGCATTTTCTCCATTTGACGAACTTGCTTCTTAAGATCGTAGATGGTTTTGTACATCTCATCCATTTCGCTACGAGTAGCAACCGGAATACCAGTCATGAATTTTTCCATTTGCACTTCTACATCCTTGCGAAGTTTCAATTGCATTGCGCTTACTTCAGCCATCAATTCGCTATACTCATCGCTTTCGAACAACTCAACGAAAGTTTTATCGCTGATGTTCATCCACTCTTGGTAAAGAGCCATTACGCTGTTTACTTCCTGTCCTTTTTCGATTTTGTTAGCTACATTCTGAGCAAGGTTGTCCATTACTTTAGCACCTTGAGTGTACATCATGTATTGCAATTCTGCATTTTTGATGTTGTAGATAGCGATGCGGTTAGAAAGATCTTGCCATTCAGTCAATGTTTTAGTTTGAGCATTCGGCGTCATCATTTTAGTGAAAGGCGCAACAGCTTCGTTCATGTTATTGTAGAATGTGTTGTAACCGTTCATGATGTTACCAAAAACTTCAGAAGCATTTACCGGCATTGCGTTGCTGAACATGTTACGCATTTGCTGATAGTTAGCCATTCCATTTTGGCTGAATTGTTTGAAATTGTTTTGGAACATTTCAGATGCTTGTTGCGCGTATTGACGAGCAGTTTCAGGCATAAAACCAAAATATTTATCCATCATATCTTTATAAGCAGCAGGGTTCATCATTTGCTTATAAACGTCCATGTTGAACGTTTTATCTTGGATAGACTTCCACATTGGCATCCACATTTCGTAGAATTTTGTAAAACCTTCAGTAGCGTTCATCATGTTTTTGTAAACATCTTGAGTAGTGCTGTTTTGAAGATTTTCTTGCATTTTAGTGAAGCTATTGTTCAAGATATCATTGTATTGAGTAAAGATACCTGTCCAATTTTCAGTAGCTTGTTTCCAGCTATCCATGTTGAACATTTTGTTCCAGTTTTGCAAACCGTTGAACCAATTTTGAGTATTGTTCATATTGCTCATCCAGTTGTTCCAATTGTTCGTCATGTTATTCCACATTTCCATTGGATTACCAGCAGTAGCATTTTTACTGTTGTTCATCGCATTTTGGAAAAAGTTAGTGTTCATGTCCCACATTTGCTTTGCTTGGCTCATTTGATTGTTGAACCAATTTTGGTAATACTCGTTCATTTGAGTTGCATTTTTTTGAATGTTCTCATTCAAGTTACCACCTTTTTCAGTAGCTTTTGTGAAAATGTTCTTTTGATTGTCCAACCAGTTTTTGTACCACTCGCTACCTTTTTGCACTGTTTCGTTTACTAGCGTATTACCGTTAGCAAATTTCTTAGTGTTTTCTACTACTGTGTCAACCGCTTTCTTTTGCGTTTCCACCATAGTGTCCATCATGTTTTTGTTGTTTTGGCTAGCCATTTTTGTTGTTTTTATTATTTGAGAATTTTATTTCTAATCGCTATTCTGCAAAGGAAAATTTTTATAATGAAGTGAATGGAATGCGAAGGTTAATCTTTCATTAATTCACTTACCCTTTCCTTTTCGCGGCGCAAAGGTATGAGTTTTTTATTAAAAAAAATATAATTATTTGCAATTACTTCTGTGTGCAGACTATAAACCTAAAACAAGAGATTTTAAAACTTCATTTTTTCGATAATAATTAGAGCCTACCTTTGCGCCCGCATGAATTTGCAAGTGTTGCAGGAAGTGTATAGAAATGATGACCGCATAAAAAAAATCGCGGATGACCTTTCATTGCCTCATGCGAAGCAGCAAATAACGTTACAAGGTCTTTCGGGTTCTTCCATCAATTTTTTGGCAACCGCTGTATGGCAACTTTCCGACAGCAATCATGTTTTTATTTTAAATGATAAGGAAGAGGCTGCCTATTTTCATAACGATCTGGAACATCTTACCAAAGCCTTAGATATCTGTTATTTCCCGGACAGTTTTAAAAAGACAGGAGCTTTCAGCGAACTCAATAGCAGCCATGTAATGTTACGTACAGAAACATTGACAAAATTTGGCGGAGAAAAGGTTCACAAAAAAATTTTAGTCACTTATCCAGAAGCGTTATTTGAGAAAGTAGTTAACCCAAAAACGCTTTCAGGTAATACCATTCAGATAAAAGTAGGAGAGAATTTGGATGTTGATAAACTCATGGAAGGCTTTGTGGTATTGGGTTTTAAGCGAGAAGATTTTGTGTATGAGCCAGGACAGTTTGCTATGCGTGGCGGCATTTTAGATATTTATTCTTTCGGGAATGAACATCCTTATCGCATAGAATTATTCGGAAATGAAGTGGACAGTATTCGGATTTTCGATCCCGAAACACAACTATCTGAAAGGAAGTTGGTGATGGTTTCTATTTTGCCGAATGTGGAGACGAAATTTGAAACAACTGAGAAGATTTCGTTGTTGGATTATCTACCTTCTAGCACCGTCATTTGGGCAAAGGATTTTCCTTTCGTTATTGGGCGTTTAGAGAAATTAAAGAGTGATTTACCGGAGAAGGTAGAGATAGGAACGGTAGCGGTAGATCATGAGGAAGAATGGCTGAAAGAATTGACCGAAGCGGATTTTGAAGATATTCAAGAATGGAAACAAAAATTACAGCAAAGAAGTTTAGTTGCGTTTTCACCAACGATTTCGGAGAATGTATTGGGAGAAGCTTATAATTTTTCTACAACACAACAACCTACATTCAATCGTCAATTCAATTTATTGATTGATGATCTTCAAAAAAGAATAGCACAACAATACACTCCCTACATCTTCGCAGAAAACCCAAAGCAATTAGAAAGATTAAGAAGCATTTTCGATGACCTTAACGCAGCTATTGAGTTTGTTGCGATACCTACACCTATCAGTCATGGTTTTATTGATGATGATAAAAAAGTCATTTGCTATACCGATCATCAGATTTTTCAACGCTATCATAAATACAAAGTAAAACAAGCCTACACGCGCGGAAAGGCAATAACGATGCGTGCTTTGAGGGAATTAACACCGGGAGATTTTGTTACGCACATAGATCATGGTGTGGGTGTGTATAGCGGTTTGCAAAAAATAGATGCGAATGGAAACATGCAGGAAGCGATACGAATTATCTATCGCGATAATGATGTGCTGTATGTCAACATCAACTCGCTGCACAAAATAAGTAAGTACACAGGCAAAGAAGGAACAACGCCGCGTGTAAACAAACTAGGAAGTGATGCTTGGGAAAAACTGAAGAATAAAACAAAGAAGCAAGTAAAAGATATTGCTGCCGACTTGATTAAACTTTATGCAAAACGAAAAGCATCACAAGGTTTTGCTTTTACAACTGACAGTTATTTACAAACTGAATTGGAAGCGTCGTTTTTTTACGAAGACACTCCCGACCAAAGCAAAGCAACAGCAGATGTAAAACGTGATATGGAAATGCCCTCGCCAATGGATAGACTAGTCTGTGGTGATGTTGGTTTTGGCAAGACGGAAGTGGCGATACGAGCAGCTTTCAAAGCAGTAGCAGATAGTAAACAAGTGGCAGTTTTAGTTCCCACAACTATCTTGGCTTTTCAACATTTTCAAACATTCAAAGATAGACTAAAAGACCTTCCTTGTAATGTAGATTATATCAATCGTTTCAAATCTGCGAAAGAAAAAAAGGAAACTTTAAAGCGATTAGAAGAAGGAAGAATTGACATCATCATTGGCACGCATGCGTTGCTAAGTAAAGATGTAAAGTTTAAGGATCTGGGATTATTGGTGATAGATGAAGAACAAAAATTCGGTGTGGCTTCAAAAGAAAAATTACGTGAGATTAGAGCGAATGTTGACACGCTTACATTAACTGCAACACCTATTCCGCGCACGCTACAATTCTCACTCATGAATGCTCGCGACTTGAGCATAATGAATACACCCCCACCCAACAGACAGCCCGTGCACACAGAGGTTTCAGGCTTTGATGAGAAATTAATTCAAGAAGCTATTTACTACGAAACAGAACGCGGCGGGCAAGTTTATTTCATTCACAATCGTGTGCAGAGTTTGCCTGAAATGGCTAACCTTTTGCAAAAACTTTGTCCTGATTTAGAGATCGGTGTTGCGCATGGGCAAATGGAAGGACATAAATTGGAGCAAGCATTGTTTGATTTTATCTCTCAGAAATATGATGTGCTTTGTTGCACAAACATAGTAGAAAGTGGTGTGGATATTCCGAATGCAAATACCATTATCATCAACAATGCGCATCAATTTGGCTTGAGTGATTTGCATCAGTTGCGTGGTCGTGTGGGTAGAAGTAATAAGAAAGCGTTTTGTTATTTGCTGGCTCCCTCTATGATCACATTACCGAATGATAGTCGTAAACGATTACAAACGCTAGAGCAATTCAATGAGCTGGGAAGTGGCTTCCAGATTGCGATGCGCGACTTAGATATTCGCGGTGCAGGAAATTTATTAGGTGGCGAGCAAAGTGGTTTTATTGCAGAGATAGGTTTTGAGATGTATCAGAAAATATTGAACGAAGCGATACGAGAATTAAAGACGACGGATTTCAAAGAAGTATTTAAGGAAGAACTGGAACGCAAGAATGATTATGT
>CBFGYQ010000102.1:0-6946 GCA_965652995.1 uncultured bacterium | reverse complement strand
GATTCTGTTCATATAAAAGCATCGGGCGGCATTCGTACCTTTGCCTTTGCAAAAGAGCTTATTGCAGCAGGAGCTACCAGAATTGGCACTTCTGCAAGTGTAGATATTATTAATGAAAGCAAACGGATCCAGCTATGAATAAATTATACTGTCTTTTACTACTTGTCTTATTTCAATGCATTTCACAAACATCTTTTTCTCAAACCGAAGAAACTGAAGAGGTTACAGACAGTGTGGTTTCCGGGGTGGTGATCCATGCCGATCCGAGGTTAGATGTGTTGATGGCTACGAATGTAAAAATCAAGAAAGCCTATGCATCCAGCCCCGGAAAAACAGCAAAAGTGATTCGCTCAGGCAGAGGCTTTAGAGTACAGATCTACAACGGGAATGAAAAGAACGCAGCAGTAAGTAAAAAAGTAGATTTCATGAGAAGATTTCCCAGCGTAAAAACCTACATGACTTACACACAACCTCAGTTTCGTGTAAAGGTTGGCGATTTTCAAACACGTAAAGATGCGCAAGCCTTTATGCTGGAAATAAGAAGCTCCTACCCTGCTGCTATGATAGTACCTGACTATATCGTTATTAATACTTTTCGGAAATGATCGAATTAATAAAACAAAAAGCTGAACAGTATTTTCCTGAGATACAAGCTATACGCCATCATATCCATTCAAACCCGGAACTTTCATTTAAAGAGTTTGAAACGGCTAAGTTCATCTCTGAAAAGCTGACAGAATTTGGTATCGAACACAAGACAGGTGTTGCAGGTACAGGTATCGTAGCATTGATAAAAGGCAAAAATGCTGATAAAAAATGTATAGCACTTCGTGCGGATATGGATGCATTACCGATTCTAGAAGCGAATGACATTCCTTACAAATCTAAAAACGAAGGAGTAATGCACGCTTGTGGACATGATGTACACAGCACTTGTCTATTGGGGGCAGCTAAGATTTTGAATGAATTAAAAGACAGTTTTGAGGGAACAATAAAACTCATCTTTCAACCCGGTGAAGAAAAACACCCGGGTGGTGCGAGTTTAATGATTGCTGATGGTGCTTTGAAAAATCCAACACCTGAAGCGATTTTCGCATTGCATGTTTATCCTCATTTACCTTGTGGTACAGTGGGCTTTCGTGCCGGACAATACATGGCGAGTGCAGATGAAATTTATATTACCATAGAAGGAAAAGGCGGCCATGCAGCACTACCCCACCAAACAGTGGATCCGATAGCTATAACCGCACAAGTCATTACCGCATTACAGCAAGTTATTTCCAGAAAGGGGAATCCTCTGATACCTTCCGTACTTACATTTGGTAAAATAGCCGGTGGCTTTGCGACAAATGTTATTCCTGATAAAGTAGAATTGCTTGGAACCTTCCGCACGATGGATGAAAAATGGCGCTACGAAGCACATGAGTGGATTGAGAAAATCATCAATGATATTTGTAATTCTTACGGAGCAAAAGCATCTATAGAAATCCCGAAAGGTTATCCATCTCTTTTTAACGAACCGGAATTAACTGCTCAGGTAGAAAACTGGGGAAAGGGATACATTGGTGCAGACAATGTGAAGACACTCGACATGCGCATGGCTGCTGAGGATTTTAGTTTTTATGCGCAAGAAATACCTGCATGTTTTTTTAGAATAGGAACGAGTAAAGATGGCAAAGAATTTACAGCACCAGTACACAATGCACATTTCAATATAGATGAAAACGCATTGAAAGTAGGTGTAGGAATGTTTGCATGGGTGGCGGTGAATGCGCTGAAATAGTTACAACACTTATCAAGCTATTATCCTAAAAAATCTCACAAGGTCATTCCTTCCCTTATAAAGTGAAGGTGGCTCGCACAGCACTGCGAAGCGAGCAGGAAAGGTTTTCCATTCTTGTTTTATGATTTCTTTTCTTTCAAATAATCAAAATGATTGACTAACAATCTTATCTCATTATACTCAAAACTTTGCGGTAGATTTTCTTTCCAATCGTTCAAGCTTTCGTAGCGTTTGTAATCATAAACCTTTTTAAATATAGCTATCTTTTCTTCTGAAAAAATTCGACTAATATCAACAACTCCTGTAGCAGCCATTTTTGCAAGATGCCCATAAATAGTTCCCTCTGTAAGATCTCGTTCTTTAGCAATTTCTGCAATGGATTTTCCTTTTTCAAATAGTTGATAGGATAAGATATGCGTAGGTATTTTCTCTACTTTAGCATCTATAACGTCTTCATCTTTCTGCACGTATAGGTTTCTTTCGAATAAAGCTGTTTTCTTGAGTTGATTGAGATAGGTTTCCACTTCCTGCAAAAAAATTTCCAGTGTTTTATTGTGTTCTTTTAAGCCTTTCTTGCCTTTGATAGTTACATAAAGATCTTTTGTAGGAGTGAAGATTTCCTTTTTAACACGATCAAAGAAATAATTGACCGCACCGCTACTCTTATCTTCTACCATCAACCATTCTGCATTAGAATGCCCAATAGTTTTTAGCTTGTTATGAATCAACCGCTCAAATTTTGTTTCTACGTCTATTAGATCTTTAATGGTAATCCTTGCGTTGGTATACATTTTTTCTGTTAGCGATTTATCAAGAAACTTACTGATTGAGGCTACATCATACCATTCTTGTAAGCTCTCATCCATCCAACTCATGTTGAGTTGTCGAAGCAATTTTTCCAATACGTAATGGTATTTTTCATCAGCGATAATATTATCTACTTTATCGTTAGCATTGGTCTCTTTATGAAAGTCGTGAATGCGATTATCATCAAACAAAATATTCGTTGTGATCTTTGATTTCAACACAATGCCTTCTAATGTGCGACAGCGACTGAGTGCTACATATACTTGTCCGTTTGCGAAAGACTTTCCTGCATCGATAATTACCTTATCCATCGTAAGTCCCTGACTTTTATGTATCGTTACCGCCCATGCCAATCGTATAGGATATTGTTTATAGCTGCCTACTACATCTTCTTTTATCTTGCCTTCTTTATCGGTTACATATTTTTTGTTTTCCCAAAGTTCTTTTCTTATATCAATTCGTTCTTTACTATCCTTCAGTTGTACCGAAATCTTTTCTTTATCTATGTAAGAAATCGTTGCAAGTCTACCATTGAAGTATTGTTTTTCAGGGGAAGTGTCGTTGCGAATAAACATGACCTGCGCTCCAACCTTTAGTTCTAATGAGACTCCGTTAGGATACATACTTTCTCTAAAATCACCATTTATATCTGCCGGAAAATTGAATGACTTACTCGTTAAGCTTTGTAATTTTTGATTATTGATAGCATCTGCCATATAGTTGTGAGACACCAACTGCACATACCCCTCATCCTCCTCAAAAGAGGGTTGGTAGCGACTATTCAATTTTTCAAAATCAATATTATCAACATCTTTTTCTCTGATCGCATTAAGAATATTGAGAAAGGCTGCGTCAGTCTGACGATACACTTTATTGAGTTCTACAGTAAGTAACTGCAATCTTTCAAAAGCTTTCGCATCAAAAAAATAAGGTGATCTATAATATTCATAAAGTACATTCTCTGTCGTGTCTTTTACAACCGGAGGCAACTGATATAGATCTCCTACAAACAGTAACTGCACACCACCAAAAGCTGCAGGACTTCTACGCGATTTCCTTAATGCTATATCCATCATATCTAACACATCAGCCCGAAGCATTGATACTTCATCAACTATCAATAACTCTAAAGAGCGAAGTAGTTTTAGTTTTGCAGATTGGTAACGGAGATGAGGAAGTAATTGCGGAATATTGATTGCTTTATTTCTATCGATGTCATGAGAAGTAGGTACAAATGTGGACAAAGGCAAACCGAACATAGAATGAATGGTGGAGCCTCCTGCATTGATGGCAGCTATTCCTGTAGGTGCTACAACAGCAAAATTCTTCTTGGTTTTTTTAGTCAGTTCATTTAAAAAAGTAGTTTTGCCCGTACCGGCGCGCCCAGTAAGAAATACGCTTCGAGTGGTATGTTCTACAAGATCAAAAAGAGAATCCAAGGTTGTAAAAATCTTTACTTAGCGAAGCTAAAGATTATTCAATTTCTGAGTAAGCTTCCTTTACTTTAAAAGTAAATTTTCTTTGAGAGACATAGCTGAAAACAGCGACAATAGCGGTTGTTAATATTTTGGATGCCGTAGGATAAAAATGACACCACTCCACAAAGAATTTAAGAAAAACGTAATTGAGTAATATGCACATGCTTACCAAAAGCGCATAGCGAAATAATTGTATTCTGCCGCGTAAATTAGACTCTGTAAACACTACATATTTAGAAAGAGCAAAACCTAAAGGAAAACTGATACTAAAAGAAATAAGAAACGCTGCAATATGTGGTGATATAGTGATAAAAGGTGTTACGACTGGCTGCTTAAGTAATATAAAGTTGTAACTGATAAAATAGATAAATATATCCAACACAGTATTTCCTCCTCCGCATGCCAAATACCTGAACGTCTGCTTATCAATCCATCTTTCAAAAGGTTGATGAAAAAAATCAATGATCGCTAGAATGATATTTCGAGTATTAAGTAACAATATAATAATACCGTTTGCCGCGCGAAAATAGTGTAATTATCCTTAAAGCTGTTTTAAAACTCATGGTTTGGCATGGCTTTGTTATGCAAAGTTGCAAATCAAATTTTACATCTATGAAAAAATTATCCATCCTTTTATCCGCTATAGTATTAGTGGCGTCTACAGGTTTTTCGCAATTGAAAAAAACAAAACACACCGAAGCAGAGTATATGTCTTTAGGACCAACGTTGGGTATTGGACATAGCTGGCTTGGCAATCTTGATGACCAAACCATAAAACCATCGGGGCATTTAGGAATATCATTTATCTATTCTCGTTTTGAGCATTGGGGATGGGGAGCTGATCTTGTTGCTTCTCATGAAGGTTTTAGAATGGAAGCACCCAATGGTGTGAATATGTCTATTGACCCTACGTATCTGCGCTTCACACCCAAAGCCTATTATTTCTTCGGAGATTATGGCGATAAATGCAGACCTAAAGTATATGCAGGCCCTTCTGTTGCTTATAAGTTAAAAGAAGATCATTACTATGATGGTGAACGAGTGGAAAGTGATGCTCCTCAAAATTATTGGTACAACGGACAGAAAAATGTGTTCAATGACGTAGATTTCGGTTTAACAGCCGGTGCAGGACTAAATATGCGTCTGGCAAAATCGCTATGGTTAAACCTTGATGGCAGTTATTATCATGGTTTAGCAGATGTTACGGATTTTGATCAAAGCAATAGACATCTACGATTTAATGTAGGATTGATGTTCGGTTTATAAATTCATACTAAACGATACTTAACAAGACAGGTTTTCATAACCTGTCTTTTATGTTTCTGGGACTGGTGCATGAGCTATCTCTTGCGGTTGTACTATTTCTTTTTTCAATCGTTTGTTAGCATGTAATACATAATAAGCAATCACAGCACTTGCACACATTAATATTGCGGCTAACAAAAAAGGAGCTCCAGGAAATTCGAAAGGTGCTTCATCATGTGTAAAAAAATAAAAAAGATTGGTCATCATCGGCGGTCCAACAATAGATGTAGCACTCATTACACTTGTAAGTGCACCTTGCAGTTCTCCTTGCTCTCTTGGTGATACATTTCCTGCCATTATAGATTGCAAAGCCGGACCAGCAATTCCTCCAAGACAATAGGGAACAATAAATACCAGCATCATCCATCCTTGCCCGGCAAATGCGAATAGCAACATACCAACTGCATAAAGCGACAAACCAATGTAAATACTTTTCTCACTTCCTAGTTTTCTGGACGTATACCTTATCAATAAACCTTGCACCAAAGCCACACATAGCCCAACAACACCCAATGAAACTCCAACCATTTTCTCATCCCAACCAAATTTGTACATAGTAAAATAACTCCAATTACTTTGCACAGCATGAGCCGCTATATACACAAGCGTTAAGGCAACTACCAACCCAGCGATAGCAGGATATTTTCTTATCTGTAATAATGACCCTACCGGATTTGCACGTTTCCAGTCAAATTCACGTCTGTGTTCTTTATCAAGAGATTCCGGAAGAATAAAATAACCGTATAGGAAATTGAGCCCACATAAGATCGCTGCGGCATAGAATGGAACTCGTGACCCGAAATGCCCCAGCAAACCGCCAATAACAGGCCCAATTATAAATCCCAATCCAAATGCGGCACCTATCATTCCAAAATTTTTTGCTCTATCTTTTTCTGTGCTGATATCTGCTATGTAGGCACTTGCAGTTGTAATGCTTGCGCCAGTAATACCTGCCAATACACGACCCACAAAAAGCCAAGCAATAGTTGGTGCAAATGCCACGAAAATATAGTCTAAGCTGAAACCTAATAGCGATAATAAGATAACAGGACGTCGGCCATATTTATCACTAAGATTGCCAATGATGGGTGCAAAGAAAAACTGAGTAATTGCATAAGCAAATGTGAGCCAGCCGCCATATTTAGAAGCGGTACTTACATCCGCATGAATCAACTCTTCAATCAATTTCGGAATCACCGGAATGATGATCCCCCACCCGATGATGTCCAGCAAAAGGGTTACGAAAATAAACCCGATAGCCGCAGATTTTTTCTTCGCTTCCACGTTAATAGATTAATTAGGCTTTAAAAATAATTACTGATATCAAATATCATTGAACAATTATGCAATTTCCGGTAGAAGAAGACTATCAAGATCTGCTATGCCCGTTGTATTCAAACTAACATAACCTTCCGCATATTCTTTTCCTATTCTCTTGCCAAGCAAAGCATCACGATATCTTATCTGCTCTAAAAAATTTTGTGTAGCAATATATGTTGTCGGTTCATTTGAGTCGGGATTATGAAATTGAGATTTGTAACATTTTATAGATTCCATCTTTTGTTCAAAAACT
>CBFGYQ010000101.1:0-6950 GCA_965652995.1 uncultured bacterium | reverse complement strand
GGGCAAAAATAAACTTAGAATTGATTTTCAAAATTTCGAGGAAAGACTTTACATTTGCCATCCCAAATTTGACTGTAACAAGTCGCGGGCCTATAGCTCAGTTGGTTAGAGCACCTGACTCATAATCAGGTGGTCCTAGGTTCAAGTCCTAGTGGGCCCACATAATAAAATCAATGGTTTCTGACATCTTTAGTTTGAAACCATTTTTTATTTACGCTACTTTTGAAAACTACTTATGCTTTCAGCTACTTCTCTTTCTAAAAAATATGGCAGTCTTGAAGTACTAAAAGATGTTTCTCTCGAAGTGAAAAAAGGAGAGATCGTTTCAATTGTTGGGCCTTCCGGTGCGGGGAAAAGTACATTGTTGCATTTATTGGGTGGTTTGGATAAGCCTGACAATGGTAGCGTTCGTATAAATGATATAGAAGTATTTAAATTATCTTCTAAAAAACAAGCCGCTTTTCGCAACAAGCATTTAGGATTTGTATTTCAATTTCATCATTTATTACCGGAGTTTTCTGCGCAAGAAAATGTGGCAGTTCCACTTTGGATTGCCGGTATGGGCAAAAAACAAGGCTTGAATAAAGCCATTGAAATGCTGGAAGTGGTTGGGTTGAAAAACAGAATTGAAAACAAACCTTCGGAATTGTCGGGTGGTGAGCAGCAGCGTGTAGCCATAGCGAGGGCGCTGATAAATAACCCAAGTATTGTAATGGCAGACGAACCTACAGGGAATTTAGATAGCAATAACGCGCATGCCGTTCATGAGCTATTTCTGTCTTTGCGAGAGCAACTAAACCAAACTTTTGTGATGATAACACATAGTGATTCGTTGGCAGCAATGACGGATAGAACCCTCATGATGATGGATGGAAAGATCGTAGACCAAAGAATTAATAAGAATAATCAATAAAAGGGCTAATATTGAGGCATAATTTTTACTGAGAAAATATGAAGTGAAAAAGTTGTAAAAGACTTTTGCATTTTATCAAAAAGTATATTTTTGCACTAACAATTTTAAACAAGTACACATGTCAGACATTGCAAATCGCGTAAAAAAAATCATCGTTGACAAATTAGGCGTTGATGAATCTGAAGTAAATCCAGAAGCGAGCTTTACTAACGATCTAGGAGCAGATTCTCTAGATACTGTAGAGCTTATCATGGAGTTCGAAAAAGAATTCAACATCTCTATCCCCGATGAGCAAGCTGAAACCATCACTACTGTTGGTCAGGCAGTTTCTTATTTAGAGGAGCACGTAAAGTAATCTGTATTTAATTTTTAAGCACTTAAACACATTTAATGAATTTACCGTTAAAACGCGTAGTCGTAACCGGTCTCGGCGCCCTTACACCCATTGGTAATACTGCTCCCGCTTATTGGGAAGGTTTAGCGAATGGCGTTTCGGGCGCTGATTTCATTAAATTGTTTGATGTAGAGAAGTTCAAAACAAAGTTCGCTTGCGAATTAAAAGGCTTCAATCCTGAAGATTTCATGGATAGAAAAGAAGCCCGCAAGATGGATCGCTTTTCGCAAATGGCGGTGGTAGTGGCTGACGAAGCTGTGAAACATGCCGGTTTGGATAAAGAAGGTCTTGACCACGATCGCATCGGTGTTATATGGGCATCGGGCATTGGTGGTATGATCACTTTCATTGATGAAATGAAAGCCTTTTTCGCGGGTGACGGCACGCCTCGTTTCAATCCATTCTTCATTCCTAAATTGATTTTGGATATTGCTTCGGGTCATATTTCAATGAAGTATGGTTTCCGTGGTCCCAACTTTGCTACGGTGAGTGCTTGTGCATCCGGTACCAATGCATTGATAGATGCTTTCAATTACATTCGATTAGGCAAAGCAGATGCGTTTATTACAGGCGGTTCAGAAGCTGTGGTTACGGAGTCCGGTATCGGTGGTTTTAATGCTATGAAAGCATTATCCGAAAGAAATGATGATCCTAAAACTGCCAGTCGTCCGTTTGATAAAAACCGTGATGGCTTTGTGTTGGGTGAAGGCGGTGGAGCATTGATCCTTGAAGAATTGGAACATGCTAAAAAACGTGGTGCTACTATCTATGCAGAAATGGTAGGCGGTGGGATGAGCGCAGATGCTTATCACTTAACGGCTCCACATCCTGAAGGTTTAGGCGTTATAAACGTAATGAAATATGCATTGGAAGATGCTAATATGAAACCTGAAGATATTGATTACATCAATGTTCATGGTACTTCCACTCCGCTTGGTGATGTTGCAGAGTTGATCGCTATTCAAAAAGTATTTGGCGAACATGCTTACAATCTGAACATCAGCGCAACTAAATCGATGACTGGACACTTATTAGGTGGTGCAGGAGCGATAGAAGCTGTAGCGACGGTGTTGTCCTTGATAAATGACACAGTTCCTCCAACTATCAACCATTTTACTGATGATCCTGCGATCGATCCCAAATTGAACCTAACATTCAATACCGCTCAGAAACGCAATATCAGAGCAGCTTTGAGTAATACATTTGGTTTTGGTGGTCATAATGCTTCTGTTATTTTCAAGAAATTCGAAGAATAGTTGTGAAGAAAATCACTTCACGGATCTCAAACATTTTTTCTCCTAACAAATCCTTATTGCATCAACTGGAGCATTTACTCGGGTTTACCCCAGGCTATCTTCCTTATTATGAATTGGCATTGATGCATCGCTCTAAGTTGGAAGACACGGAAAATAATAATGAACGATTAGAGTTTTTGGGCGATGCTATTCTTGGTTCCATCATTGCAGAATATCTTTTCAAAAAATACCCTACACAGGACGAAGGTTTTATGACGGAATTGCGTTCTCGAATTGTGCGCAGAGAAACACTGAACAATGTTGCAATGCGTATGGGTTTGAATAAATTGGTGCAATACAACCAGAATGATAGAGCATTAAGCCGCAGCCATATTTTTGGGAATGCTCTAGAAGCCTTGATCGGTGCGGTTTATCTTGATAAAGGTTTTAAAAAGACAAGAAAGTTTATCCTCAATGAATTCATCAAATCTTATGTGGATGTAGATACATTAGAGATAACGGATAAGAACTTTAAAAATAAATTATTGAGTTGGGGACAGAGAAACGGTTACGCAATATCGTTTGAAACACTTGAGGAAAAAACGGAAGGCTCACGAAAATTATTTTCTATAGGAATTGCTCTTGATGGTAAAATCATTGCAACCGGCACAGGGTTTAATAAAAAAGATGCCGGGCAAGTGGCTGCACAGAATGCTCTAAAGGTTGTACTGGCTAGTGAAGATAGGGAGTAGTCATTTTTTAGTTGCGATTATTAACTCCAATAACCACATTTTTTTCTCTTTTCCAAAATCACATAACTTCATTTCATAAAAATCATGTTTATGGAATACAGAAGAATGGGCAAATCAGGTTTGCAACTGAGTGTGTTATCTTATGGCTCTTGGGTCACATTTGGCAAACAGACAGACGATCATCTTTCCGATAAGTTAATGAGTCTGGCTTATGAAAATGGAGTGAATTTTTTTGATAATGCTGAAGTGTACTCCCGTGGCGAGAGCGAAAAAATGATGGGTAGAATATTGAAAACAAAAACCTGGGAACGCTCTTCTTATATCATTTCTAGCAAAGCATTTTTTGGATGGCGAGGCGAAGAAAATAAACCGAATCAAATAGGACTTAGTCGCAAACACTTGGTGGAAGCCTGTCATGAAGCATTGGAAAGGTTCCGGGTAGATTATCTTGATTTATTTTATTGTCACCGTCCTGATCCGAATGTGCCAATTGATGAAGTGGTTCGCACAATGAATACCTTGATGCAACAAGGGAAAATTCTTTATTGGGGAACAAGTGAATGGAGCGGTGCAGAGATCGTGGAAGCTCATCTTCATGCACAGCGATTGGGGTTGGAAGGACCTGCAGTGGAGCAACCTCAATACAATTTATTCGAGCGTTACAAGATGGAAGTGGATTATAAATCTATCTTTCAAAATATAGGAATGGGGACAACCATCTGGAGTCCATTAGCATCAGGACTTTTGACAGGGAAATACAATGACGGCATTCCTGAAGATTCACGATTGGCGTTGGAAGGTTTTGATTGGTTGAAAGACAGAACACTTAGTGAGGAGCGTATTGAGCGAGTAAGACAGTTGGATTTGATTACAAAAGAATTGGATACATCGCTTGCTACTCTTGCCATTGCATGGTGTATCAGCAACAAAAATGTAACTACGGCAATATTAGGTGCCACAAAAGAAGAGCAATTGAAAGAAAATTTCAAAGCACTAGAGTTATATTCCAAACTCACCCCTGATGTTTTGGAAAAGATAGATGCTGTGATGCAAACTAAACCCAAAGTACTTGTCTAACAGCTTGGCACAAAGTTGTAATGAATTAGCAAGAAACTAGTCAACTGATGAGTTTGCAACCCAAAATGAATTTTAAGCCCAAGAGTTTTTTTCGCAGGTTACGTCCTAAAGAATATCTTGCCTTGCTGAAAAACGCCTTTACCGAATTTCAGGATGATAATGTGGTAAAACTAAGTGCGTCATTGGCGTATTATACGGTATTTGCCATTGGCCCCTTGTTGTTAGTTATCTTATCACTTACAGGTTTGTTTTTTGAAAAAGAAGCTATTAGTGGTAGCATGTATGTGCAAATGCGTAGTTTGATGGGTGAAAGTGGTGCCACCTATATTATGGAAATAATACAAACGCTACAGGAGCAAAAAACAGCTGCACGCTATAGTTTTTTGGGCTTTATCATTCTTGCATTTGGTGCTACTTCCGTATTCGCAGATATTCAAGATTCTATCAACTACATCTGGTCTATAAGAGCAAAACCGAAAAGAGGCTGGCTGAAATTTATCAAGAACAGATTGCTTTCTTTTTCAATAATAGTAGGTATAGGATTCGTTTTGATAACTTCATTGATGATTAATTCTATCGCAGATCTGCTTACGGAAAGATTGAGCAGAATATTCAACTACGAATCGGTTTTTGTTTTTAAGACTGTCAATACTATTATACTATTTTTTATAGTGTCATTCATGTTTTCGGTGATATATAGAGTGCTCCCTGATGCTAAAATTTCATGGAAAGATTCAAAGATTGGTGCGCGTTTCACGGCGTTCATGTTCATACTTGGCAAATTCCTGATAGGATATTATTTAGGTAGCTCCAATATGTCTAATACTTATGGGGCAGCGGCTGCCATTATCATTATTCTTACATGGGTATATTATACAGCTATTATTCTTTATTTCGGTGCGGAGTTCACCAAAGTGTATGCATGGAAATATGGTCAAGGAATAAAACCTTATGAAAATTCTGTGTTTATCATAAAGCGCGAAGCAAAAGAACTTCCCAATCCTGAAGGGGAAAAGATAGAAGCAGAATTAAAAGCAAAAGAAGAAGCGGAGCATAATGATGAAGTCAAAAAAGATTAGGTTTTTGCTTTCAAGAGTTTTTTGAGAGAACTAACATCTAAAAATCTCATTAAGAAAATCATAGCTATACCGGCAAAGCAGATGATGAAAAATTGCACAAGCCAGTGTAGCCAAAGATGTGTGATGACGAATCCTATAAAGCCAAGAAGAATGATGTAGAAAAAAAATGAAAATACCCATTTCACATCTTCGTTTAACGTCAATGCTTTTTTTGCGAACAATAGAAAGCTAACTGCTACAACCGTTTGTGTGACAAAAGCCGCCATAGCCGCGCCCACAGCATTGTATTGAGGGATCAAAATAAGATTTAATGCTAGGTTGATCATTACACCCAACAACGCGATTTTTATCATTAGTTTCAAATTGCCATTAGCTGTAAGTAATGTTGAATACACGTTGGAGATGCTGAATGCAGGGAAAGAGAACATTAACCACATCAACACAGTTCCTTTCGTTTCAGGAAGTGAAGGATAGAGTTGCTGCATAATATTATTATTGAAAAAGAAACCTATTACAACAGCCAAAAAAGAAATAGGTAATAAAATATTCACGCACAATCGTATCAAGTCTTGCATGTTTTCTTTACGAGCTATCATTCCACCAAAAATGGGTAGCAACATTCCCGCAACCATTAATCCGAGCATATTGATAAAATCCAATAAACGAAAACCTGCTGCATAAATACTTGCTTCCTGCTTTCCTAAATCACCGCAAAGCCTTTCTACAAGCAGCATGTCAGCACGCGTATAAACAGACATTAAAAAAATAAGAAGTGCATAAGGAAGACTTTTACGAACGTAAAACAATATCGTTTTCAGATTGGACGAAAAGGATATTGGTACTCTGGAAATAGTTCTTAAAAGAATAATTGCAAAGAGAACAGCTATGGCAGAGCAAATTATTTGTGCTATCACAAACCACTCTATTGTGAAAGCATCTTTGTAATAGAAAAGTAAAATTCCACAGACAATAATCATCAGAAGCCGATCACTTATAGATAGAATGCCATCTGTGCGAAATTTATGCAACCCTTGAATATTAGCTCTTACAAACAAAAGCGTAGAGTTGAGTAATTGAATACCTGAAATGCCTGCCAGCAAATGCAATTCCTTTCCTTCATATCCTAATGAAAAAGCAATAATGAATAGAATAGAAATATACATTAGCCCCAAGATCAATCGCGCTGAAAGCAAGGCTGGGAAAAGCTTTTTGAGTGAGTTGGGGTTTTCTCCAATGGTTTTGCTAGTATAATTATTCAGTCCAAAATCTAATAATATTTGAAAGATAATACCGAGATTGAACAATGCTTGATACGAACCATAATCATGACCTACTCTGTTTTGTACGGTATTGTCGATCATGAAGATCCATAAAGGTTTCACAAGCAAATTGAGCAATACAACAAACAAAATATTTCGTGCAAAAAAACGGCGCATGTGTATTTGTTAGAAAACGAGAAACGTAAACGCTCGTAAAATTATATTTTTGCCGCCAATAGAT
>CBFGYQ010000100.1:0-6967 GCA_965652995.1 uncultured bacterium | reverse complement strand
TAGTCATCAGTCTTCAAGTCGCTCAATAATTCACTCTTTTCGGTTTTTATAGGAGATGGTGATATGCGTGAAAGTATGGAAACGCAATTTGCAGCTGCTGGTATTGATTATACATTCTATCCTGAAAACAACAAACGAGCTACAGCATTCTGCACATCATGGCTTACAGAGATTGACAAAACACTAGCAGGATTAGATATTGTAGCACTAACATCACACAATGAAGGCACGCCTGTCTCTCTTATTGAAGCGCAAGCCGCCACGCGCCCCATTGTTTCTACCAATGTTGGTGGTGTGGCAGATATTATGATCGATGGTAAATGTGGCTATATTACCGAACCTAACAATGCAGATCAATTTGCAAGTGCATTGCTGAAACTCGTAGATAGCGAAGATCTTAGAAACGAGTTTGGAAAATTTGGGAAAGACTATGTTCAGCAAAAATTCTCTTATCAAAGATTAGTGAAAGACATGAGTGCTTTCTATCACAAACTTTTAGAGAAAAAGAAAAATGCGGTTTCGTAAGATTTTGTTGTAGATGCTCGCATCATCTCGAACATAACGACAAATCTTCTGAATGCATACACCTTTATTAATTGAATTACTAGCTACGTTTCATTCAAAATGACGAGAATTTAACTCACCCATTATACTCTCCCCACACACTTCTCAGCGCATCAGCTATCTCGCCCAGAGTACAATAATTTTCTACAGCATCAATTACTAGCGGCATCAGATTTTCGTTTGTCGTCGCTTTCTCTTTAATAATTTCAATGCTAGCAATTGCTTTAGCATTATCTCTTTTTGCACGTAATGCTTTTAGCTTTTCTGCTTGCACAGTACGAATACTATCATCAATTTTCAAGACAGGTGCTTGTTCCGTTTCTTTTGCTGTAAACTTATTTACGCCTACAATTATCTTCTCTCCATCTTCAATACTCTTGTTGTATGCATAAGCAGAACGTGCTATCTCATCCTGAATAAAATGTTGCTCAATAGCTTTTACAGCACCGCCCATTGCATCAATCTTATCCATCAATTTCTTCGCTTCTGTTTCTACTTCATTAGTAAGTTCTTCTACGAAAAAAGAACCCGCGAGTGGATCAACAGTTTGTGTGACACCACTTTCGTTGGCAATGATCTGTTGTGTGCGAAGTGCAATAGTAGCAGCTTCCTCTGTTGGCAATGATAGTGCTTCATCGTAGCCATTGGTATGCAGCGACTGCGTTCCACCAAGTACCGCACTTAAAGCTTGTAATGTCACACGTGTAATATTGTTACGAGGTTGTTGGGCAGTAAGTGTGCTACCACCCGTTTGTGTATGGAAGCGCAACATCTGCGCTTTCGGTTCTGTTGCACCAAGTTCTTTTGTGATGTTTGCCCACATTCTTCTTGCTGCACGAAACTTAGCCACTTCTTCAAAAAGGTTGTTGTGTGCATTGAAGAAAAAAGACAATCGTTTCGCAAATACATTAATGTCCAACCCTTTTTCAATTGCAGCTTTCAAGTAGGCTTTACCATTTGCTAGAGTAAACGCTAACTCTTGCACGGCAGTAGAACCCGCTTCGCGAATGTGATAACCGGATATTGAAATTGTGTTCCATTTAGGAACTTCTTTGCTGCAATATTCAAAGATGTCGGTGATGAGACGCATGGAAGGTTGCGGTGGGTAGATGTAAGTACCACGTGCTGCATATTCTTTCAGAATATCATTTTGTATAGTACCTGATATTTTGCGAATATCTGCTCCATTCTTTTTAGCAAGTGCAATGTATAATGCCAATAAAATAAACCCTGTTGCATTGATGGTCATTGATGTAGATACTTCTTCAAGATTGATGTCTTTGAAAAGTATCTCCATATCTTCCAGCGAATCTATTGCCACACCTACCTTTCCTACTTCTCCTTCCGCCATGGCATGGTCGCTATCATAACCGATTTGTGTTGGTAAGTCAAACGCAACCGATAAACCCATTACACCTTGCTTCAATAAATAATGATAACGTTTATTACTTTCCTCCGCTGTACTAAAACCTGCATATTGACGCATGGTCCACAGCTTATCGCGATACATGGCTTTGTGTACACCACGTGTGAAAGGGAATTCACCAGGCTGCTCCTTCATACCGGAAGGCTGGTCGTAAAGAGCTTTGATTTCTATATTAGAATCTGTAGTTATTGTTTTGTCGGACATGGTGGGCAAGGTAAAATGAAAAAAGTAAAAAACAACTACGGTAATGATTATTGACAAACAGTTGCGATATTTGAAAAAATTGTCTACTTGAAAAAAATCATATCGACACTTTTTCTATTGCATTTTCTTGTTCCAGCTTCTTTTTCTAAGGATATTATTGAAGGTTTGGGGAAATTGAGGATAAATATGCAAGAAAGTGAATTTCTACAGATGCTTATCGACAATTATTATGGTGTTCCTCTTTCAATAAATAATCATATCGAACTTGCTAAAGTAACTGATCGAAAAGTATGCAAGATAAACTATGATGTAATAAGTAAGAATATGGTTTTTTACAAAAAATGTAAAAGAGCAAGGATGTATTTTCTTCGCTCTTTTTCCATAGGGGATAATACCGAAATCATTGATACTTATGTAACTTTTTTCGATTCAATACTAATAGATATAAACTCAAAATTCTCTCCTGAATTACAGAAAAATCTTGAAGAAAAATTTGAGGTAACAGAACCTATCATAAACATATCCGTAGCTGAAAATCCGCAATGTAACACTATACTTGATTTCGATAAAAACTTATTCAAAGATTTTGTTGAAGATGGAAAAGTAGAAAACGTTTATCGAATTAGTATAGATTATAATTTTCGCAACGATACTGTAATCGCTAGAGCTTCGATAGCTAAATTCCTAGACAATAATTGTATAAATCAAGCTGAAAAATATATTAGAATTTACAACAATGCCCTACTTAAAGAGTTCGCAAAATGTAACTAAATATCACTTCTACTCATCCAACTTCAACACCGCTAAAAACGCTTCTTGCGGTACTTCTACGTTTCCTATCTGGCGCATACGTTTTTTACCTTCTTTTTGTTTTTCAAGTAGCTTACGTTTACGGGAAATATCACCACCATAACATTTTGCAGTAACGTCTTTGCGCATAGCCGATATATTTTCGCGGGCTACGATCTTAGCTCCTATAGCTGCTTGTATCGCTATCTGGAATTGTTGACGTGGCAAAAGTTCTTTCAATTTTGCACACAACTTACGACCAAAATCTTGCGCACGACTTCTGTGAATTAACGCACTCAACGCATCTACCTGATCGCCATTAAGAAGAATATCCATTTTCGCAATATCACTTTGTCTGTAATCTAGCGGATGATAATCGAACGAAGCATAACCACGTGTACAGGATTTTAATTTATCATAGAAATCAAAAACGATCTCTGCAAGCGGCATTTCAAAGATCAATTCTACGCGTGTAGGGGTAAGATAATTTTGATTGATTAACATCCCACGCTTACCCAAACAAAGGCTCATGATGTTGCCAATATAATCAGGAAGTGTAATAATCTGCGCACGAATGAAAGGCTCTTCAATTCTATCCATCCGGCTAGGATCAAGCATTTCCGTAGGATTGTTTACAATAATAGGTTTTTCAGGTTCGCGAGTGGAATAAGCAACAAAACTTACGTTAGGAACGGTGGTAATTACCGATTGATTGAACTCTCGTTCTAATCTTTCCTGAATGATCTCCATGTGCAGCATTCCTAAGAAACCGCAACGAAAACCAAAACCTAATGCTTGCGAGGTCTCCGGTTCAAAGGTGAGAGAAGCGTCATTAAGTTGTAATTTCTCCATGCACTCGCGTAGCTCTTCAAAATCATCTGTTGATACAGGAAATATACCTGCAAATACCATCGGTTTCACTTCTTCAAAACCTTGTATCGGTTCAGGGCTCGCATTATTTACTAGCGTTATCGTATCGCCAACTTTAATTTCTTTCGCGTCTTTAATACCGGTAATTATATAACCTACATCACCTGTTTTTACTTCTTGTTTCGGAGCAAGTCCCATTTTCAAAATACCAACCTCATCGGCATTGTAGTAATTATCTGTATGGAAAAACTTTACTCTGTCGTTCTTTTTTAATCTACCATTGAAAACACGATAATAAGCGATGATGCCACGAAAGGAATTGAATACACTATCAAATATCAAAGCTTGTAGCGGCGCATCAGGATCACCTTTTGGAGCAGGAATTCGCTCAATGATTCCTGCCATAATATCTTCGATACCGATACCACTTTTACCACTAGCCAAGATAATTTCTTCAGGTTTACAACCAATCAAATCAACGATCTGGTCAGTCACTTCAGGTATCATCGCACCTTCCATGTCTATTTTATTGATAACAGGAATAATTTCCAAATCATTATCTAGAGCTAAATACAAATTGGAAATGGTCTGCGCTTGAATACCTTGCGAAGCATCTACCAACAACAATGCCCCTTCACAAGCAGCTAAGGCACGGCTCACCTCATAAGAGAAATCTACGTGACCCGGTGTATCGATAAGGTTGAGTGTATATTTTTCGCCGTTGTGTTCATAGTCCATTTGGATGGCGTGACTCTTGATAGTAATACCTTTTTCACGTTCCAAATCCATGTCATCCAATACCTGCGCTTGCATATCGCGGTCAGAAATGGTCTTTGTATGTTCCAAAAGACGATCTGCCAACGTACTCTTCCCGTGATCTATATGTGCGATAATGCAAAAATTCCTGATGTGCTTCATATAAAAATAAGTGTGTAAAGGTACTGAAATGCCTAATCTTAAAGGCTTCTAGCTACACATTATTTTTTAAAAAACAGGTTTGGCTGTTGGGGTAGTTTGTATTTATAATAAAATTTTCTACTTTTAGCTACATTTTTGTTTACCCCCCCAAGAATTGTCCTATCAATCATGCCTAATCCAATTTGTCCGAAATGCAGGACTGAAGAATTAGATAGAATTCCACGTCCATCTCTTCTTAAGACCTTTTTACCTTTTTTAAATCTTAGAAAATTTTATTGCTATAAATGCAAGAAAACTTTCTTATTAAGGTTTCGTGTAAATAAGAAAAGTAGGGTGTGAACACTCTAATTCTTAAGAATATTCTTTTCTTAGAAAGCACTTTATATTATTTACAACAAGAGAACACAAATAATAGAATAAAAAACTGATAGCTTTGTATATGGCTATCTATCATCTTTTTTTCGAGCAGAAGATACCACAACCCTTAGATGTTGTTTGGGATTTCATTGCAGATCCTTACAATCTAAAATTGATCACGCCACCCGATATGGCTATGAAAATCATCTCATCGGATCTGCCAGAAAAGATTCATCCGGGTTTGATAATTAGCTACACGATTAAACCCATGTTGGGCATGAAGATGCTTTGGTTGACAGAAATAAAACACTTAAAAGAGCAAGAGTATTTCGTAGATGAGCAACGTGCAGGGCCATACAAATTGTGGCATCATCTTCATAAACTTACTCCTCATGATGACTATGTCTTGATGAGTGATGTAGTGACCTACAAACCTCCATATGGACTGCTGGGCAACATTGCGAACAGTATTTTCATTAGGAGTAAGCTGAAACATATATTTGAATATCGCAGGGAAATACTAGAAAAAAAATTCGGGAAAGTTGATTAAGCTTTCCCGAGTTTTTATAAATGTTCTCACAAACTAAGATGCAGCAGTTTCTCTTTTAATGTAGTCTCTTATTTTACGTACATAATCAAAATAACCTGCTTCCATTTTAAACCAAAAAACCAAGAAAATAGCTGCACCGACAATACCAAGAACTATAGTGTATATGCGGTGTTCTGCAGTACCAAAGAGTGCAAACATTGCAGCTGCAATTAACAGAAACAAACAGAATATTGCTATTAAATAAGGTCCACCGGAATCAATGCGGCGCATCTTAGAACTGATCTTCAATCCTGTTTTACCTGTTTTACCATCTAAATTCACATGAGTGATTGGTAATGTGCGAACACCGGCTTCATGCTCAGCATGTGGTATTACACGAAGCATTCCATTCTTTTCGCTGATCTCAAAATCTAAATGATGTGTCTCGATATGCTTGCCAACCAATTTTTTTCTGATATCCTCAACAGGCATTGTAGATTGATACCTATAAGTACGTGTAAAAATCATAAGGCTTCGAATTTTGGTATGAGATGATTTGTTATTTACTACGAAAAATACTTATTAATTTTTTTAAAAGCAATGAGTTATAAATAATTAACGAAACAACTTGTCTGTTTAGTATAAGAATAATCAAAGCTTTTTTCTTCAACGCATATTAAAACCATTGATAATAAAGGAATTTTCGTCTATACCAATTTATTTTCCCAAAAAATGCCTTGTGGGTATCCTGTTGATTACTTTATTTACCGTTACCGATCATCTGATAATAATTATTTACCATTTCACGATAGTAAGGTTTTAGTTGTGGTGGTATTGTCTTATAAAAATCAAAAAGTGATTTTTGATCTTGCATATATTTTTGCAATTCAGGTGGTACACTATGTACTACATCTGTCGGGTTTTTGGAAGAACGTTTATCATCTTGCTCCTGCTCTCGTATAGCTTTTTCGGTCTCTAATAATTTCGTCAATATCTCTCGTTGACGCATCATTACCTCACTATCCACTCTTCTATTTACCAAGTCTGTCTCATTCTTATCCATTTTATCCTGTATCTCTTTCATCTCTTTAGCGTTCCCAATTCCTTTGCTATTGAGAAGGCTTTGCAGCTCTTGCAATTGCTTCCTCAATGCCGATTGTTGTGCAGCCATACGAGCTAGTTGTTCCGCATTCCCGTTCTCACCTTCGCCACCTTGTTGTCCCTGCTTCTGCCCTTGCTGTTCTCCAGGTTTTTGTCCTTGTTGCCAGAATAAAAGTATATATCCTTATGGCTTTCATCCCGGCACTACT
>CBFGYQ010000099.1:0-6990 GCA_965652995.1 uncultured bacterium | reverse complement strand
TGTCTGTACCAGGAACACGTTTCCATGTTATATTACCGTACCTAAAGTGGGAGGCTTCTGTGTCGTTGGCGATGCAAAAATTGAATGCAAATAGCATTAATAATGCCTTGATGAATAAGGGGAAATGATTTCTTGTTTGCATGTGTAAATAATTGATTTTAGACGATTAAAAAATATTCACGGTGTCTATCCATAAGCATTGAAATTTGATTAATATATAAAGTTAACAAACGAATTAAAAAAAAAGCAAAGTATTACTACGTAATTTTTAGTGTTTTTTTAAACAGTTGAGTTTCAATTAAATATTATTTTAGATTAGTCTAAAAAATAAATAACTTGCAGGCTAAATATTTTTCTAAGTGGTTAAAAATTTCTGCCTTATAGTCTTCCTAATATTATCTGTAAACAGTGCGGCACAACAACTTAAACCTACAGACAGCCTGAATCAAGACATGGATGAAGTTGTGATTACAGGAAGCATGAAAGAAATGAGTCGAAAAGAAAGCTCTATTCCCGTGGAAGTGTACACATCAAAATTTTTTAAGAAAAACCCTACTCCCAATCTTTTTGAAGCTGTGGGAATGGTAAATGGTGTAAAGCCACAACTCAACTGCAATGTTTGTAATACAGGCGATATTCACATCAATGGCATGGAAGGCCCGTACACACTCATTCTTATTGATGGAATGCCTATCGTAAGCAGCCTATCTACAGTTTACGGATTAAGTGGGATCCCCAATAGTATTGTAGATCGCGTGGAAGTTGTGAAAGGTCCTGCTGCTTCATTGTACGGCTCAGAAGCAATGGGAGGTATCATCAATGTCATTACAAAAAGCCCTTTAAAAGCACCTGTATTAAGTGTGGATGTAAATGCCACTTCCTGGCAAGAATACAATGCTGATGTTTCTCTAAAACAGCGTTTTGGTAAACTACAATCTTTACTAGGCATCAATTATTTCAACTATAATCAACGAATAGATAAGAATAATGATGGTTTTACAGATGTGACTTTGCAAAACAGAATTTCAGTTTTCAATAAATGGAATCTGGAACGTAAAGAATATAAAATTGCAAGTCTTGCAGCACGTTATGTTTATGAAGACCGCTGGGGCGGACAAACCAATTGGAGTAACGAATGGCGTGGAAGCGACAGTATTTATGGCGAAAGTGTTTATACCAAACGTTGGGAATTGACAGGAATGTATCAATTGCCTTTCAAAGAAAAAATCTTCACACAACTTTCCTACAATTATCACGATCAAAATTCTTACTACGGAATCATTCCTTACATGGCTACACAGCAAACGGGTTTTGCGCAAATCTATTGGGATAAAACATTGTGGAACAAACATGATATATTAATAGGAGCAGCATTACGTTACAATTATTATGATGATAATACTACTGCTACTAAAGACATTGCTACCAATAAGAATGCTCCTTCAGAAACTTTTTTACCGGGTATTTTCTTGCAAGACGAATGGCGCATCAATGATAAAAACAAATTGCTTTTAGGGTATCGCTTCGATTATGATCGCCATCATGGCGGCATCAACTCTCCAAGAATTGCTTATAAATATTCTCCAAATAACAACAATACTTTTCGACTTAGTTTAGGTTCCGGGTTTCGCGTAGTAAATATTTATACGGAAGATCATGCCGCACTCACGGGCGCAAGAGAAGTTGTGATTTTAGAAAAGCTACAACCAGAAAAATCATTCAACTCCAATCTCAATTATGTGCGTAATTATAGCACTGATAACTTTTTCGGGAATATTGATATTACTGGTTTCTACTCTCACTTCACCAACAAAATAATCGCAGATTACGACACAGATCCACAAAAAATCATTTATAATAATCTGGATGGCTATGCAGTTTCAAGAGGTGTATCTATAAACGCAGATGCTAATTTCATGTTTCCGCTGAAGTTGATTGCCGGAGTTACATTTATGGATGTATTTCAGGTAAGAAATAATGCAAATGGTGTGGTAGAAAAATCAAGACAGATTCATGCACCAAAATGGAGCGGCAACTTTGTAGCAACTTACAGTTTCAAAAGAAAATTGTCACTAGACTTAACAGGAAATTGGTACGGGCCAATGCGTTTGCCAATACTTCCTAATGACTACAGGCCCGAATATTCTCCTTGGTTTTGCATCATGAATCTGCAAGGAACGAAACAGTTTAATAACGGAATAGAAATCTACGGTGGAATAAAAAATATTTTCAACTTCACTCCTTCTAATCCTATCATGAGACCACACGACCCTTTTGACAAAAACGTAAATGATCCTGTAAACAACCCTTACAATTATACTTTCGATCCGAGCTACAATTATTCATCGTTACAAGGTAGAAGAATATTTTTGGGGATTAGATATACCATGAAATAACCGCTTGTGAACTTACCTTTGCGTCCATGCAATTCGAAATATCAATACAAGAGAAACGTGGTAAACGCAGCTACATCATTATGTTGCATTTGATCGTCTGTTTTTTATTGATCGTTACAGGCATTTTTGAAATTCTACTGTTTGTCTTCTTTTCCAAATCTGCCAACAACCCTTTCCAGCATTTTGCATTACTAAAATGGGGTGGCATTACGACTTTGTTGTTAGGGTTACTGCTTCTCGGATTTTTAATCTTCAAAAACAAATTGCTGACGAAAACACCTGTAAATAGAATACTGCGAATTATAGAATTACTCATTTTTACAACCTTTGCTATTACAGCATGGCGATATGAGATAAATTTCCCCGCAGCAATATTCGGTGTCACTGCTGCTGCATTGCTTTACGCTCTTTTCTGGGAGAATAATACTAAAGAGAAAAAAGTAATCGTTAGCGAATCGGGCATTCAAATACCAAAAGCCACCAATCAATCATTGCAATGGTATGAAATACAGAATCTGGTTTTACGTTACGGCATCATTACCATAGACTGTCTCGACAATCATTTGATGCAATGGAATGTGCAAAAGACAGATTTTGATGAAGAGATATTCAATGAATTTTGCAAAGCACAAATAGCTGCGAATATCAAAAACAGAATAAAAAATTGGTGACAACTGATTTCCTCGTAGAGACAAGGCATGCCTTGTCTCTACGAGGAATATGAGCTAGTTAAATAATAGCAACTACCATGAACGGTGCCCCAAAAGTTCTATCCGCTTCCCACAGTCCGGACAACAAAAATTTTTCTATATGATTGGGAGCTACGCATCGTAAACCCCATTTCTTTAGCTTTGCGCCCATGTCCATACAAGTAGCATCGCTTACAAAAAAATACGGAGAACAACTTGCTGTAAATAGTATTTCATTTGAATTGAAGAAAGGAGAGATCGTAGGTTTTTTAGGACCAAATGGCGCCGGCAAATCTACCACCATGAAAATGATCACGGGCTATCTCCCCCCAACAGCAGGTAAAGCAACTGTTTGCGGATTTGATATAGAGAGTCAATTGATGGAAGTGCGTAAGCGTGTGGGCTATTTACCTGAAGCAAATCCGCTTTATTACGACATGTATGTAAGAGAGTATTTGGAATTTTCTGCGGGCATTCATAGAATGAAACAAGCCAAAGCCAGAGTAGATGAAATAATAGGTATGACGGGGCTTAATAAAGAAGTACATAAGAAAATCGGCATGCTTTCTAAAGGGTATAAACAACGTGTAGGTCTTGCGCAGGCTATGCTCCATAAGCCTGAAGTGTTGATACTGGATGAGCCGACATCCGGACTAGACCCCAACCAGATAGTAGAGATCAGAGATTTAATTATAGAGATTGGTAAGGAAAAAACCGTATTACTTTCTACACATATCATGCAGGAAGTACAGGCGATGTGCAGTCGCGCCATCATCATCAATAACGGAAACATTGTAGCCGATGATAAGATAGATGCGTTGCAACAAACTAATAAGGAACAAAAAGCATTGGTGATAAGTTTTGAATCTGAAGTGAATAAAACTCTATTCAAGAAACTCACAAACACACAAAAGACCGAAGCTATCAACAACAACACATGGAGACTCTACACCCACAAACCGGAAGAGCTTAGAAAAGAAGTGATGAAATGGGCGTTGGATAACGACATCAATATTTCCTCCCTGCAAACAGAAACACAATCACTGGAAGAGGTATTTAGAAATCTTACACAACAGAAGTAACTAGCCTACCCGCTTATACACTGTCTCCGTAGCTTTTGCATCCATACTTCCGTCAGGACTTATGTTATAGCAAGTGATAATTACGGTATCATCATCAGGTATCGTGATCTCTGTGCGCCAACCCCAGTACTGTTCCGTTTCGGGAGTGATGTAAGCGTAACTTCCCAACACCGAAAAATCACTCTGTTTCTTCCCTTCCGAAAACATAATAGCGGTACCATTATGAAAGCTATCCACACAAGCCGATTGAAATTTTTCTGTGGTCAGATTATATCCATAAAGTGCGATGCCCTCCAAAGCATTACCCTGCAAGGTACCTTTGTATTCATGAAGTATAAAGCGATCTCCCAACACCAGCTTCATTGAACCTTCCACCGGCGATTCGTCACCCAGTACATCCGGCTCAAACCATACTCTCGTTGTTCCTTTCCAATTACCTACAAGCTTGCTAAGCCATAGATGATTACCGGTTGATTTTGATGTTTCAAATTTGCTCATAGTATTTTTCGTTGTCCGAGCTAAGGTAGTACTATAATGCTTTGGTGGCGTTGGCACCGTTCATCTGATGGGGTACTATTTGGCTTTTCTCGTGTTATGTTGCGAATTTCAAATTCGCATTATTCAAAAGTTCGGGATGCGCTACGCTAACATCCCGAACAGCATGGAA
Organism: uncultured bacterium; assembly: GCA_965652995.1. Classification (GTDB taxonomy): domain Bacteria; phylum Bacteroidota; class Bacteroidia; order Chitinophagales; family Chitinophagaceae; genus JAFIGV01. Next base: position 2,156 of record CBFGYQ010000099.1, on the reverse strand, counting down.
TTTCGATTGGGCTTGTTCATGTTGTGTAGTTCTCAACTTTCGTCCTTCGACTACGCTCAGGATGACACAACTATCAACTGCATTACTACGTTCAACAGTTTGAGTGTTTAGAGCGTGTCATGTTGAGCGTAGTCGAAACGTGAAATAAGTATGTAGCCATTGAGTGGACACGCGTTGCAAACGCGCGCCAGCGTGGGTTATAAACTCGCACCAGCGTGTGAAAACAAGTTATTGGATTATGTATAGCTTACAGAAATCGTTTTGCGCAAAAATTACTTTATTATTAATAGTAATTACGTCAATTTTTAATTCCTTTTCTCCAAAATTAAATTTGTATTTCTCGTTAATTGTTAGACCGCCTATAGGAATTTTGAAATATCTATCTCTATTAAAATCCCATTTGCTTTTAAAATAATCATACTCATTATCGCTACCTAAGTAGTAGTAACCTTTAAATGTCCAAGATGAGTTAATAATGAAAGCGGTAGGTAATTCTTCATTTGCCACTTCTTCATAGCTTTCAAAACTAGTAAATGTTATAAGCACCAAAAGAGAAATCAAGACAAACTTGTACATTATTCGTCAGCATTTTTTTCTATGATTGGTGTTCAACCACCAACCACAAATTCTTCACTTACAATCCCTTCCCATGGCACTGCTTATATTTCTTACCACTTCCACAGGGGCAAGGGTCGTTGCGACCGATCTTGGGTCCGGCTTGTACAGGTGAGCGTTTTACAGCAGGTGCACCGCCTTGCATATCATTTTCATCAGCACCGTAATCCATACCGGCTTCATCCACATCTTCCTGGTTGGTTTGCATCTGGCTCATATCGGTATGTTGCGGTACGTTGCCCGCTGCTTGTGGTGGAGCTTGCTCTACAGGAATGCCTGCACGGAGCAAGAATGAAATGATATGCTTATTCGTTTCCAGAAGCATTTGCTTGAAGAGATTGAACGCTTCAAACTTATAGATCAACAACGGATCTTTTTGCTCGTAAGAAGCCATACGTACTGATGTACGCAAGTCATCCATCGCACGAAGATGATCTTTCCAATTCTCGTCGATCATTGCAAGCGTCATGCTTTTTTCCAGCATTTGAGCTACAGGCTTTGCTTCTCCCTCCACTGCTTCACGAAGATTTACATACACCTGCAATCCTTTGATACCATCGGTAAAAGGAATAACGATATTCTCTATGCGATCACCGTTTTGCTCTTGTATTTGTTTCAGTGTAGGAAGCATTTGCTCTCTCAATGCTACCCATTTACGATTATAAAAATCTTTAGCTTGATGATAAAGCATATCACCTACTTCATCCAAATTCGCTTTCTCAAAACCTGCAGCTTCCACTTCCGGCTCTATCGCTAAATGCTTCATCACTTCTATCTTGAAGGCTTCGTAGTCACGATTGTCTTCAAACTGATTAGCAATATCCGCACATACATCAAACAAGGCATTATCAATATCTATAGAAAGACGATCTCCTGAAAGTGCGTGCTTACGACGTTTGTAGATCACATCACGTTGCGAGTTCATCACATCATCATACTCCAACAAATGTTTACGTGTACCGAAGTTGTTTTCTTCTACTTTCTTCTGCGCACGTTCGATGGATTTTGTGATCATTCCATGCTGCAATACCTCACCATCTTTATGTCCCATCTTATCCATCAATCCGGCAATTCTTTCCGAACCAAAAAGACGCATTAGATCATCTTCAAGAGAAACAAAAAACTGCGAAGAACCTGGGTCTCCCTGACGACCGGCACGACCACGCAACTGACGATCCACACGGCGACTTTCATGACGCTCGGTACCGATGATAGCCAAGCCACCGGCTTCTTTCACACCCGGTCCGAGTTTAATATCCGTACCACGACCAGCCATGTTTGTAGCGATGGTCACCGCACTTGCAATACCAGCTTCAGCAACTATTTGTGCTTCCTTACCATGTTGTTTGGCATTCAATACATTGTGGTTGATTTTCTTTTGCTGCAACATACGGCTCAGCAATTCCGAAATTTCTACATTGGTTGTACCCACCAACACAGGTCTTCCGGCAGCACTTAGCTTTTCAATCTCATCAATTACAGCCTTGTATTTTTCACGCTTGGTTTTATAAACAAGATCTTGATCGTCTTTACGTGCGATA
>CBFGYQ010000098.1:0-7010 GCA_965652995.1 uncultured bacterium | reverse complement strand
GCTTCTTCCTCTTTTTCATAATCGCGAAGCGCAATGAAAACTAAATCTTCCGGCTTTATTTTCGGTTGTATTTTTCCGATGCTTTTCAGCCTATCCCAAAGATCTTTGGTTTTCTCATCCAAGTCATGTACTTTATTTTCAAGATTATCTTCTCCTAAAGCTGCTGCCAAAGGCATACCGTGCATATTGCCGGAAGGTGTAGTGTATGGAGTGTGCATGTCAGCATGTGCATCTATCCATACGACTCCTAATCTACTTTTGGGTTTAGCGATTTTCACACCTGCGATAGTGCCACCCGCAGTGCTATGGTCTCCTGCAAGCACCAGTGGAAATAAACCTGACTTCAGTGTTTCCGAAACGGATTTTGACACACGTTCATACATGGTGTGAATGCCGTGAATTCTTTTAGCATAGGGAGATTGAACGGGTTCGTAAAGCAGTTTATTTTCGGTTTCTACTTGTTCAGTTGGAAAGTTCACAAAGAAATTGCTCATAAAATCTAAGGCTGCAATTTGCATGGCATCTACACCAAGACTGGCACCACGAGTGCCTGCACCGATTTCTGATTTTACTTCTATGATTTTTATGTTTCGCATGGCGAGCAAAGATAAGGTTTTGTGTTGCTGAATAGAATTGAAGAAAATCTTGGTATGGGATGCAAACTACTCGCGTCATTGCAGCTGTGATAGTACTTCTTTAGCTGATTAGTGAAAGCTGCAATCTAAAATTTGATCAAGAATGAGATTGCAGCTAACTCTTTACTCAATAATATAACATTGCTGATCGCTGCAATGACGCGAGTTAGGTAGCTTAATTCTTTTAATAAATGCTATTACAATTAAGTGTAAAAAATCTAAAACGGATAACCAATAGCAAAGTTGAACACCAAATTCTTCTTACGCCATACTTTATCACCGAAATTAATCGACTGCGTAACCCAGCCATCATTGCTGCCATAAGGTTTTTTAATTGGGAAAGCCGCATCTAAACGGAAAATGAAAAAGCTAGCAAGATCAAACCTTAAACCTGCTCCTGTGCTTATTGCGATGGTTTTCCCCAACTTGGAAAATCGAAATTCTCCATCAGGAAAATCGGGTGTTTTTCTAGCCAACCATATATTTCCCGCATCACCAAAAATGGCTCCTTTCATTTTCACCACACCATAGAAAAGTTGTACAATATCAAAACGATACTCTGCATTTAGCTCTAGTTTTATATCCCCGGTCCGATCAACAAAAAATCTACCTAACGATGTGTCTTCTTCTAAATTGACATAGCCACCTGGTCCCAGAGTCCTGATGCGCCAACCGCGAATGCTATAAGGTCCGCCGGTAAAATATTGTTTTATATATGGGAGAGTTGATGAATTGCCATAAGGAATGCCTATGCCGCCAAAGAAACGAGTTGCCAGTTGTGAACGTTGTCTATTGATATACCTACGAAGATCAAAATCGAATTTGTAGTAATTAGCGTAGTTGATACTGTTATTAGAAATGGCGTCAAAAGCACTCATTAATAGTCCTGCTTCTTCCAAACCAAATCTAGCATAGGTATAACTCTTTCCTTTTTTTATGAGTTGATTTGAATATGTGAAAGCAATATTTTCTCCTTCAATAAAGACAGGTGTATAAAGCTTTTTTAAGAACTGAATACTATCCAACCTTCTTTGAAATGAATCTGAGATATACGGCAAGCCAAAATTGCTGATAAAGACCGGAGTAAGATCCCATGTGTTAGTTTCATTTTGTCTCCAGTTATACGCAAAGCTGGTAGTAATATTTGTAGCGGTAAAAAAACTTACGCGTTGTAATACATTTGCACCAGCACTGAAAATAGTACGCGGAATATTTTTGTCTTTGAAGGCTTTATTGAAAGGAGCTATAAATTTTGGAAACGTGATGCTTGTATTGATACCGGCACTTCGCGAAAACAGTTGGAATTGATCAAAGAAATTGCCTCCTGTAGATTGGTCAAGATTTGTTTCGATACCGCCACGTAGAGATACATTAAGCAGATTGCCTCCTTTGAAAAAGTTCTTATCCCGAAAAGTGAAGGACAAAGCACTTCCTACATCATAAGTTGTACCGCTTGATATTTCAAAATTGGTAGAGAAATCGTATTTTTTAGCAGGACTAAGCAAGACATAGGTATTAATAAATCCACTATCGTCCTTACTTCTAGTTGTATCTTCAGATTGGTAGATTCTCACAGATTGAAAAACACCGAGATCGTTGAGTTTATTAATAGTATTGTCGTAATTTTTTTGTGTATAAAGGTCTCCTTTGTCTAAGAAAATATTCTTGTAAAGCACCTTTTCTCTGATATAATATTTGTGATAGCGAAAACGTGTCTCGTTGTGCCATTTAGTGATCATTGAGCTATCACTCACATCTTCTCGAGATACAAAATCAGGATACACATTTAGTCTGTTCAAATAATATTTTTTATAGGCATCCGGGTCATTATCAGCCCTAATGAATAATGTAACATCAAGTGTGGGATTTTTTTCATCCCTTTTTTGTAGAGCAAGAGCATTGATGATGTCTTCGAATGGATTGTAGTCATCTCTTAACAGAGATTTGTTGAATGTGTCGAGGCTTACATTTACAATATTGTCTTGCGTAAAATGATAATAACCTTGATTTTTTAGGAAGGTAGTAATGCGACTTCGTTCTTCATCCACAAGGCTCATCGAAAAATTTTCTCCTTTTTTCAATAGGCTTTCTTTCATAGAGCTTTCTACCTCTAACTTCATCACACTATCATCCACATTCAGGAATACATTGTTGATGAGAAAGTTGATTCCGGTTTCGATATTATAGGTAGTATACGCTTTTTTATTTTTTAATGTAAATGTGTCGGTAATAGTTGGGTAGAAGTAACCGGAGTTGAATAAATAACTTTTGAAATTTTGAACACTTTTATCCATTAAAGTGCTGTCAAAAATAACAGGTGCCTCTACAGTTCTTGACTTCAATTGAAAGTTGTCTTTATCGCGTTCATATTTTTCGTAATTGAGATTATACAACCACAGCTTTATTGGAAATAATCCGAGAATGGTTTTGGTATTAGGCTTTTGTGCTACCAGACTTTCTAAGTTTTCTTTTAGTTCACCACGACGCGTTACGCCTTTATTAGTTTTGAGTTTTACTGTGTTTTTCTTCAATAAATATTGTCCTTCCTTCAAATGTTTGGTGCTGTTGCAGGCACTGAAAGCCACAATAGAAATTAAGATTGCTGCAAAGAAGCTATGTGATAGAAAACGACTCAAATCAGAGAAACAATTAGGTGTAGATTTGCAACAATGTTATCGAAGGCGCAAATTAAACACATTAGGTCATTAAGTATTCAAAAATACCGCAAAGAGTATAATCAATTTGTAGCAGAAGGTGAAAAGATTGCTAATGAATGGCTGAAAACTGACACGCCAATACACATGATAATTGCTACTGAAGAATGGACATCCAAAAATACCGCTCTTATCAGCAAGCACCAAGAAGCCTCATTACACATTGTCAAAGAAAACATATTATCCGCAGCATCTTCATTGAAAAATGCTAATAAAGTATTATTGATTATTCCTTTTGCGGTCAATAAAAAAACAATTCCAATTGATGAATGGGCAATAGCTTTGGATGGCATACAAGATCCGGGTAATATGGGAAGTATTATTCGGATTTCAGATTGGTTTGGTATAAAGAATATTGTTTGTTCTCCGGATTGCGTGGATGTCTATAATCCTAAAGTGATACAAGCCGCTATGGGCAGCCATTTGAGGGTCGATTTTTTTGAAGAGAGTTTGAGCGATTATTTACAAATGATAAAAATTCCCTCGTTTGCTGCGGTGCTTGACGGTAAAACTGTTTATGAAATGAAACGAATGGACAAAGCTGTTTTGCTGATTGGTAATGAAGGGAAAGGTATTTCGGAACAGCTGATTTCAATGGCTACTCACAAAGTCACTATTCCCTCATCTGGTGGGGCAGAGTCGTTGAATGCTGCTATTTCTACAGGCATTCTTTGCGCGTTATTGCATGGAAGTTAGCATCTTAATGTTTTTGGCACGGCAGTTGAATTAGCGTAATTGTTCATTTAACGCTAAAAACTTTTCTAAAATGAAACGCTTGCTAATTACCTCCGCTCTATTCGTATCTACCTTTTTTACAGCATCAGCTCAATATGATAATTCGCGCAGCGACAATTATCGCGAAGAGGATAACTATAATAATACACGTCGCTATGGGAATGCAGAAATAAAAATTCGGTTAAGTGATAACACACCTATCGTAGTTATGCTAGACCGCAAAGTTTTTGAAAGACCTGATAGGTTGATGCGTTTCAGCAATGTACCACCAAAACGTTATAGAATAAAAGTATTTACCAATGCACCTTCCGGCAGAAACAGAAAAAATCTTGTGTATGATGGATATTTGAAAGTGGAGCCTTCGGCATCTTATTATCTTATTGTAGATAGGGCTACGGGTTCCCTAGATATAAAGTCGCACATGCTGGAGCAGAATTATTCTGTAACTAGAGATCAAAACTCTAATGATAATTATTACGATTTTAACGACAATGCGGATGTGAATATTACTAACCGAGACACAAGAGATGGTGGTGATAAAGATCGTTTTGACAATAGTAATGATAGAGATTATTTGAGTTCAGAGACAATGACAAGTGGAGATATGAGTGCATTGCGTACAAGAGTAGATGCCAAATCATTTAGCTCCGACAAACTGAAATTATTAAAGAATGCTCTTGGTAGAGAAACCTACACGGCTGATCAAGTGAAAACGATGACTAGTTGGTTGAATTATGACAGCGATAGATTGGACTTTGTAAAATGGGCTTATAACAACACTATTGACACCAGAAACTATTGGAGAATAGAAAGTGTATTCTCTTTCAGCGCTACAAAAGATGATTTCAATGAATTTTTGGAAAATCAACAAAAATAAACCGGCAATTTTTTGAGAAATAGACCCTGACTAGAAATAGTTGGGGCTTTTTTATAAAATATCCGATTTTGCAAACTGCCAATAACTAATTAATTTACTTCCGCAAAACGACAGCAGGTCAAATTTTGTTATTTGATTATCTGCATTTTATTAAAAATCTTATACCATCAATTATGAACCTATACATTAGCAATCTTAGTCAGGATACTACTGAACAAGATCTAGAAAACGCATTTTCGGAATTCGGTGCTATTAAATCACTCAAAATTATTATTGATCGCGAAACCAACCTTTCCAAAGGTTATGGTTTTGTAGAAATGGAAGAGAAAGGAAGTGGGTATGATGCCATCGACTACTTAGACATGTCTTACTTAAAAGGAAACATCATTAATGTAAGAGAAGCTAAGAACAGTAAAGAAGGCACTCCGAACAATAAGAAAAGCTTTAGTAAAGGGCCTAATCAACAACGTGGGAATTTCCAACGTAGAGATTCTAATAGTAACAGAAGTAACGATAGATACAACAGGCAAGACAGTTACGGAAATAACTCCAGTTACAATAAAGATGTAGACTATAATAACGACCTTAGCTACAACGCATAAAAAATACCTGCTTGGCATAATGTTTTTCATATAAATGCTAGCAAGTTTTTTCAATGAAGAGATTTCTATTATTTACATTTTATGCTACTTCTTTGCTGGCAGTAGATAATGCATTGGGCTGGCCAATAGGTTCTAAAAATCTCACACGAAATACCTCGGACTCCATAACCGTCAGTGCTAGTCAGCGTTATGGCAGACTTACCCCACTCAAATGGTTATTCATGGGTGCCAACTATCGTGAAGATTGGTCAACTCCTGTGAAGATGCCCGTATTCCATGTGAAGACCACAAAAGGAGGATTCACTATAAAAGAATTGGGCGGTGGTCAACAGACAAAAAGTTTAAAGCTGGAAGATAAAGAGGGTAATGAATGGGTCTTACGAACGGTAGATAAAGATGTAACAAAAGGCGCTCTGCCTAAAGGACTTCAAAATTTCGGATTTATTAGAGACGTTGTTCAAGATCAAATATCTGCGGCTTATCCCTATGCACCATTGACGCTTACTCACATTTCTAACGCTGCTAAAGTTCCTGTTACTCCAAACGAACTATACTATGTACCAAGTGATCCGGCATTGGGCAAGTATCGTGAAGTCTTAGCTCATCGAGTATGTCTGTTGGAGCCAGAACCGGAAACCATCATTCCTACGGAAGCTGTAAATACAGATGGTGCTTATGTGAAACTTCGGGAAAATAATAACTTAGGAATTGTTCAAGAAAACGTGCTACGAGCGCGTCTTTTAGACATGCTCATCGCTGATTGGGATCGACATAAAAACCAGTGGGATTGGTCTACGATCGATTCTAACAACATGAAATACTATTACCCGATCCCTGAAGATAGAGATCAGGCATTTTTTCATACGAATGGAATGCTTTCTAAACTGATCCGAATTTTTACTTTACCTAATCTTATCGGTTTTAGTGAAAGCGGCGACAAGTTGGAAAAACTGAACTATAAAGTTTACAGTTTCGATCGCTATTTTATGAGTCAACTTACACGTGAAGATTGGGATAAGATGATAAAACAATTTCAAGCTGATGTAAGTGATGAGGTTATAGCAACCGCAGCAAAGAAATTGCCTCCTGAGATATATACTATTAGAGGTAAAGAGATTGAGAGAAAGCTAATAAGCAGGAGGAATAATCTTTACAAAAATGGAATGCTTTACTATGATTTTCTTTTAGAGCAAGGTACAGTGAACGGAACATCTATGCCGGAAATTTATCATGTCAATTATAATGGTGAAATGACGACTGTAGAAGTGTTCAGAAAATCAGATAACAAGAAGATATTCACTCAAACTTATAACGCTAAGACTACAAAAGAGATACAGTTTTGGGATTATTCGAAAGAGAATGATGTAATAGAAAAAAAAGGAACACCCAACGACATTAACCTAGTATGGCTAGAGCCTAAACCTATCGATAAAGAGAGTAATAAGTT
>CBFGYQ010000097.1:0-7058 GCA_965652995.1 uncultured bacterium | reverse complement strand
TTAGAAAACGAGAAACGTAAACGCTCGTAAAATTATATTTTTGCCGCCAATAGATTATGCGCATTGCAGTAAATACGAGGCTTTTATTAAAAGGCAAATTGGAAGGCATTGGCTGGTACACACACGAAACACTGAAGAGAATAGTGGTAGAGCACCCACAGCATGCGTTCATTTTCTTTTTCGACCGGCCATATGATGAAAGTTTTGTTTTTGCAAAGAATGTGACACCGGTTGTGTTTGGTCCACCTGCCCGTCATCCTGTTTTGTTTTATATATGGTACGAAATGCGCATCCCTTATATGCTGCGCAAGTACAAAGCAGATGTGTTTCTTTCTCCTGATGGGTTGATGTCTTTAGCTACGAAAGTTCCTACATGTTTGGTGATGCATGATTTGGCATTTGAACATTATCCACGTCATTTGAGTTTTGCAATAAGGAGTTATTTGAAAAAATTCTCGCCTTTATTTGCAAAAAAATCAACACAGATAGTTACAGTATCTGAGTTTTCAAAAAAGGATATTGCCGATAAGTACAATATTCCAATTGATAAAATAGACGTTTCGTACAACGGTGCACATGCTGCTTATGAGCCACTTAGTTGGGAGGAAAAGTTAGAGATAAAAAAAGAGTATACAGAAGGATGTGAGTATTTTGTTTTTGCAGGAGCATTGCATCCTAGAAAGAATGTGGTGAATTTGCTAAAAGCCTTTATCGCCTTCAAGAAAAGACAACGCACAAATATGAAATTGGTGATTGTAGGAAGGCTTGCGTGGAAATATGAAGAGGTGGAGGAATTGAAAAATAATATGCCTTTCAAGAATGATGTGAAATGGGTTGGATATTTGAATGTAGACAAGCTAAGTAAAGTGATCGGTGCAGCGTATGTTTTAGTGTATGCATCCCTTTTTGAAGGTTTTGGTATTCCAATTCTAGAAGCACAACAATGCCATGTACCTGCTATTGTAAGTAATACCTCTTCTATGCCGGAAGTAGGCGGTGATGCAGCTTTGCTGGTAGACCCTAAAGATGTGCAAGACATAGCTAACAAAATGGAACTGTTGTATAAAGATGAAACGCTACGCTCAAAATTGATCGAAGCTGCAAAGACGCAATCTCAAAAATTTAACTGGGACAAAACAGCGAGTGTGCTTTGGGAGAGTGTAATGAAATGTGTAGCTAAGCGATAAATGTTATACCCACACCCCTCTGCTTGACGAATCTTCTACAAATCCCCAATCTTTGAAAATACCGTTGTTAAAAACTTGAAGCATTGGCTCTTGCAATAATTTATTTCTGGCAAATAGAAAGCGTAAATAGTTGTCTCCATACATTCTTTTCACACGATCACTATTTAATGGATTTAATTTGCCCCAATGATAGGTAAAGTCAATATTCGATTTTTCTAATGCATCACAAAACAGGTCGTAAAATTTCAAAGATTCTTTTGATAGAACACCATCCAATTCTATGATACAGGTGTGTTCGTATTTTGTAAAAGCAAGTAATGCCTTAGACTTTTTTACAAACCGGCAAGCAAATAAACCAACAAATTTGTGCTGTTCATTCAACTCCAACAGTACTTTCAGGGCATCAATACAATTTTCTTTAGCCACTCCTATAGCAGCACTTGCTACTTTCCCTCTGATATTGAAGTTGCTGAAAATTTCTGCCAATGTCCCCACTTTTTTCTCATAAGGTTTTAGACTTGCAGCCAACAAATTATTTACGATAAGAGGTGTTACTTTCTTTATAACTCCGGTTAGTTTTCCAATAAAACAAGGTGCGTCATCTCCCGGACCTAATACATCATCTTTTATTTCTGGCGGGGTATAGTCGGTATGATAAGGTTGCTTGTACATAGTCGTCACCATTACTCCATTCTTAAGATCGTAAGGGTTTATCATCACTTGAAATTGAAACGGTCTTTTATCAGGGTAAGGAAGTTGTGGATGTTTGAAATCTAACTTGGTCATCAAGTCAAATAATTTTTTGTCGAAAGGCACTTTACGCATAGAACATTCCAGTAAAAACAAAGGTTCTGTTTCTATCATCACTCCATGAATAAATCCCATCCCACCCATGCTCACTAAAGCAGCGTTGAAGAGTTCATCATCTTGTATTAAACTGGTATTTAGTTTATCAATAAAATTTTTACTGACAACAGGATAAGATTTCCTTTCCAAATACACGTCACTATTAGGACTTGTAATGATATGCAACCCCACAACATAATCCTGAATAGCTCCAAAATCAATAGCAGAGCCATGTGTGCCGGTACTCATTGCACCTACCACAGTTTGCCCATTGCTGGCACCACATGTTTTTAAAGATCTTCCTCGCGGGTTAAGGTATTTATTAAGTTCCCAAATTGCATTGCCACATTGTGCAAAACTCAAATCTTCGGCTTTGCCTTGATAGTCTTGATGTACACTGTCGCTCTTGACATTGAAAACCATATTTAATGGGCGTGTATTTAAAATGATCCCATCTGTAGCGGCGATAGGTGTAAATGACCAACTGCCACCTAATGCACGTAGCGATAGTTTTCTTCGGATACAATCATCCATAATGTCTTGAATGCCGCGGGTTGTATCCATGTAATTTTGGAGCGGTGTGCCTGTAGTTTCATTCACTAGATCGTATAGGTCTGTAATTTGTTGTTTTACCGTAAAATGCAGGTTTTCCCATACTTGTGGTCCATGCTTTACAACTTTCATACAAGTAAATCTTTAGATTGAAAAAAATTATAACTCCCCTTGTTGTTGACAAGGTTTTGAACATCTCCATTCAATGACCATAGGACACCAAATACCTAATGTGCAAACCGTAATAAGGGCATAGCCGAAATTGGTGCGTACATACACTTCCGATACGCCATTCACGCCCATCGCATCACAATTAGGAGTAGCGATGTATTGTGGTTTTTGGACAAGCCCCCATAGATAAACATTGGCTGTTTTTTTATGTGGATCAGAAGCAACCTGGGCGTGTGTAGCCAAACGATAGCTATAACAACTTTGTAGCAAAAGACAACTTGCAGCGACTAATGTGAGTTTGGATTTCATGAGGAGATGGTTGTACTCAAATTTACTCAAACAATACCTTAAATAAAATAGCTATACGTTAGTTTGTTTATTTTTGAAGTATCATGAGTAAAAAGAAAAATGAAAATCGCAGTGGATTGGTTTATTCAACAAATCCTGATGCAGCTATTTTTAATGAAGAAGAACAACAAGTGGAGACGTTACCAAAGGGAAAACAAAAGTTGCACGTATTGCTGGAAACCAAACACAGAGCAGGGAAAATAGTGACGATAATTATTGGCTTTGAAGGTAGTGATGAAGACTTGGAAGCATTGGGAAAGCAATTAAAAACAAAATGTGGCGCAGGCGGAACAGTGAAAGATGGAGAGATAATCATTCAAGGAAATTATAAGGATAAGGTCGTTACGTGGTTGAAAGATTGGGGATATGGTGCTGTGAAATGATTTGCAAGAAAGATGATTGCTTAATAGAAATCCTTAGACGAATGGTGCTAACGCCACTGAAATTCAATAAATAATCTGAAGCTCGGACAATAGAAAAATTACATTCCGTACTTTTGCAGATTGTCTTTTTCAGACCCATGTCACTACCACCTTTATTAAAACATATCTACAATCATGGTACAGAGGAAGTGGTGCGTCGCGGTAAGAAGATATTTCTTACATCAGGCGTACAACTTTTGGATATCGATCACTTGATAGATCAGGTGCGCTTTCGTGTGCGTAATGATCAGTATCATAATTACTACACCGTTACGGTCAAGAATTTTTCTGATCACAAAAAATTATCACTACGTTGCCAATGTCCTTATAATTTGGGTGATATCTGTCGCCATGAAGTGGGTGCATTGTTTCAGATGAATGAGATGTTGCAGAGTGGTTTTTTTGAAAATACCGATATCACTTACGACCAAAAACATACTGTGGTGCGGATGCGACAAGTGACGAAGCAGTTGCTACAATTGTTTGCATCACCAGAGATTTTAGAACAAGCTGATGAGCTGGTTTCTACAGTCATTATTATTTCTGGAAAGGATGATAAGATAGAAGCTGAAGTACCTGAAGGCGATAATACGTATAAAGTACTTATCAAACAGAACGAGGAGCGTTATTTCGATACCTCATGTGGTTGTGACGAGGTAAACCATCCACTCTGTAAACATAAAGCAGCAGTTTTCTTGCAAGTACTGCAAACCTATGGTGCGCAATACTTTCAGACGATGCGTAACTGGGATGAGCAGAAAAATAAGCTCTTGCGTTTGTATGGATACTCATTGAATGACGACCTTACCAACAAGTTTGCCTTCACATACGAAAATGGAAAACCATTCTTGCGCGTACTTGACCCTTCCATAAAAAAAGTAAACACAGTAGCACCACCAACGCCTTCCACCATTACACTTGCAGAAGAAAAAGAACTGAAACGATTAGGTATTGTGCTTGATACGCATACTGATGTTTTTCCTTATCTGCAAATACATTTGGTTTCGGGAGATGCCGGTGAGAAAGATGAAAAATTTACAAGTGCGATTGATATTCTGCAATTAGATCAATACATCAATCCGCAATATTTTAAAGATGATGAACGTGAGTTGGTACCCGTTATTCGAAAATTCTCCACGCGGGAGGTCTTGAAATATCTAAAGAAGAATTTACCATTTGGAGATTTTATTGATGACGATGCACAGGTCTTGAAAAATGAACCTGCAGAAGATACCAAAGAACAAGTGTGGGAATATCTTTTGCCGAAGTATCAAAAATTGCTAGAGCGATACGACAATCATTCACTTTGTTTTATTCAGCAAACTAATTCGCTTACTTCAAAGACCATCGAACCTGTTGTTTTCTCAGGAGAAAAGTTAACTCCACAGTTATCTGTAAAGAAGGTGGATGAAGACTATGTTGTTTCATTAGAATTCTTGAAAGAGTTGACTGTGTTGGCTTTCGAAGAATTCAAGTTTTTGAATAGTGCACTCCTCCAACACGAGAATTTTGTTCATGCTATCGATGCTATTTCATCTATTCATCTTTTAGAAGATTTTCTTCCTGATGGGAAATTGGAAGTTCCTGCGGTAGATTGGAATGTATTTCTAGAGCAGCGGATCATGCAATGGAGTAAGGAAGTGAATGTAGAATTTGATGAAGCTATTATGCAATACGAGGAAAATGTATTGCCCAAGTATCAGATTTATTTACAAGAACTAGAGCAGGTTTTGATCTTCAAACCTTCGTTTGTTTATAACGATACTTCTGTTTCGTGGGGGCATTTTGGTGATGTGATAAAACCTGAAAATGGAAGAGTAAAAGTCATTAAACGCAGCTACGACGAAGAGCAAAAATTCATTTACATGCTGCGCAATATGCATAGTGACATGCAGCATAATGTAAAAGATAAATTCTTTTATCTATCTGCGAATGCGGTCTTGAACAATAATTGGTTCTATCGTTTTACGGATGAGATGAAGGAATGGAATGTAGAATTGTTTGGCTATGAAGGGTTGCGAAATCTGCGCATCAATACATACAAGCCGGAAACCAAAGTGCGTATCAGCAGTGGTATAGATTGGTTTGATGCGGATGTGGAGTTAGCTTTTGGCGACCAAACCGTGACGATAGCTGATGTGAAAAAAGCATTGGCGCAAAAAGCGAATTATGTAAGACTGGGTGATGGAAGTATTGGTTTGTTGCCGGAAGATTGGTTGAAAAAATATTCTCTGTTGCTGAAAGTGGGTGAAGCGAAGAATGGAAAATTGCGTTTGAAGAAATATCATTTTAGTGCATTGGATGAATTGCTTGCAGAAGTAGATGAAGAAAAATTGCAGCATGAACTGGAAGAGAAAAAAGAACGATTAACCGACATTATTCAAAATGATTACTCAACGTTGCAAGTGCCTCCTCAAGTTATTGCAACGCTAAGGCCTTATCAGGGTGCGGGTTTTCAGTGGTTGGCGTTTTTGAATGAAGCAGGCTGGGGCGGCATTCTTGCAGATGATATGGGGCTTGGTAAAACCATTCAAACACTTTCTTATCTACAACATTACAAGAACGAGTACGAACACGTTACTTACTTGGTAGTTTGCCCTACAACCTTGCTTTATAACTGGGAGAATGAAATAAAGAAGTTTACACCAACACTTACGTACCATATTCATCACGGACCAAAGAGAAGTTTTACTATAAAAAATTTGGAACAGTATGATGTCATCATCACAACGTATGGTACGATGCGTAGTGACATAAAAATGTTCAGCGCGTTTGAATTTGATTATGTGGTGTTGGATGAAAGTCAGGCGATAAAAAATCCGCAATCGCAAGTAGCAAAAGCCTCTTTGTTATTGAAAGCAAAGAACAGACTGGCTTTAAGCGGTACACCTATCCAGAACAATACATTCGATTTGTTTGCGCAAATGAATTTTCTTAATCCCGGAATGTTAGGAAGCAGAGAATTTTTCAATAATGAATTTGCGATGCCTATTGATAAATTTCAAGAAGCAGAAACAAAACAACAACTCCGCAAACTTATTTATCCGTTTTTGCTTCGTCGCACGAAGGAACAAGTTGCCAAAGATCTACCTGATAAAACAGAAACTGTTCTCTTCTGTGAAATGGGTAAAGAGCAACGCAAAATTTATGATGCTTACCGAAACGCCTACAAGAGCAGTATTCTTGGGATGATAGATGAACAGGGCATAGAACGCTCTCAGATGCACATTCTGCAAGGGCTTACCAAACTTCGTCAGATATGCGATTCACCTGCGATATTGAACGAAGAAGAAAAATTTGAAAATCATTCTATCAAATTGGATGAATTAGTGCGTGAAATAGAGGAGAATGTCGGTGATCACAAAGCACTAATTTTCTCTCAATTTTTAGGAATGCTTGCGCTGATAAGAAAAGAGTTGGAGAAACACAAAATACCTTATGCCTATTTTGATGGAAGTACTTCCACGTCTCAACGCGAACAAGCTATTCAACAGTTCCAAAATAATGACGTTTGGTATTCTTTTGTAGCCAC
>CBFGYQ010000096.1:0-7061 GCA_965652995.1 uncultured bacterium | reverse complement strand
TAATATTGAGCTGTTTTTCAGAAATATTTTTGATGGGTGTGGTAAGCGAAATTTTATTCTTTTTCGCAACGACCACAGCTTGCTTATAACCCCATGCTTCACGCTCTGCACCAAGCGGAACAATCGCACCGTCATTAATACTCTTCGATGTATCAGGCATCACTTCTTCCATGTTGATGGTGTAAACACTTCCCAAACCTTTACACTTAGGACAAGCACCATACGGGGAATTGAAAGAAAACGTATTAGGCGAAGGCTCTTCGTAAGAAATTCCTGTGTCAGCGCACATCAGTTGCTTGCTGTACTGCGAAAGTTTATTGGTGTCTGCATCTAAAACAAACATTAGTTCCTTTCCCATTTGCAATGCTTTCTGTACACTTTGACTTAACCGTGCTTTCGCATCTTCTTGCACAATCAATCTATCCACCACCAATTCTATTTCGTGAATTTTGTAACGATCAAGTTGCATGCGTTCTTTCATATCCATCACCTCACCGTCTACCCGTACTTTAATGTAGCCTTGCTTGCGAAGCTGCTCGAATAGTTCTCGATAATGTCCTTTACGACCACGAACCAATGGCGCTAAAACCATGATGCGCTTGTCTGCAAAATTTTGGTTGATGTTGGCAACGATCTCCTCTTCAGAAAACTTCGCCATCATCTTTCCTGTATTGTAAGAAAATGCTTCACCTATGCGTGCATAAAGCAAACGCATGAAATCATAAACTTCTGTAACCGTACCCACAGTAGAGCGCGGATTTCTGTTTGTTGTTTTTTGTTCTATGGAAATGACCGGAGAAAGTCCCGTGATTTTTTCTACATCAGGCCGCTCCATATCACCTAAAAATTGTCTTGCATACGCTCCAAAGCTTTCCATGTACCTCCGCTGCCCTTCTGCAAAAATGGTATCAAACGCAAGCGATGATTTACCGCTGCCGCTAATACCAGTTATCACTACAAGTTTGTTCTTGGGTATTTTAAGGTCTATGTTTTTAAGGTTGTGTGTCTTCGCTCCGTATATTTCTATGTTGCTCAAAATGTCATTTTTACCAAAAGCAAAGTACGTACAAATTGGTTTCTAATTTTTTTTAAGAAGTGAGGTAGAGTAAAATGATTATGAATTGTTTTACTATTAAAAGACGATTTGCAAGCAATTATGTTTGACCGACGGTAGCAGCAATCTATGACAGAAATCTCATTTACTCCACACACTGTGACGGTAGAAGCGTTGTATGAGCAAACTTTTAAATCGCATTTTAAAAGGCTACATATCTATGCTATTACTATCGTGAAAGACAGTGAAGTGGCTGAAGAAATGGTACAGAATGTTTTTTATAAACTATGGGAGAGAAATCTGGAAGTGCTGAAAGATTCTTCTATTAATTCTTACCTATATCGTGCAGTACACAATGAATCTTTGAATTATTTAAAACATCAACAGGTTAAACAGGCGTATCAAACTTATGCTATGAAACAAGGAGAGGAAATTGTACCCGAAACACATTCGGTAACCTACAAAGAGCTGGTAGCAAAGCTTGAAAGCACCATGAATGAATTACCAGAGCAATGTCGAACTGTTTTTCAGATGAGCCGATTCGAAGGATTGAAATATCGTGAAATAGCTGACAAACTGAATGTATCTGTAAAAACAATTGAGAAACACATGGGTAAAGCCCTAAGCATCATGAGAGTGCAATTAGCCGATCATTTACCTACACTTCTGATCCTATTATTATTAAACATTTAAAAAAGGCAGAGAGATGAACGAAAATTACATAATAGAAGATTTGCTGGTAAAGTATCTGCTGAAAGAAGCCAGCGAAAACGAGATACAGCAAGTAGAGCAATGGATAGCAGAATCAGAAGCCAACAAAAAACATTTTGAGCAACTACAACATATATTGAATGCCAGTGAACATCTTATTGCTACATCTTCCGTAAAAGAAGAAGAGGCATGGGATCGCTTGCAACAAAGAATTCACAATGCAGAAAGTAAAAAGGCAAAGGTTTTTTCTTGGAAGAAAGTAGCATTGAGAATCGCTGCCGGATTGTTTTTGCTCATAACAGCAGGTATAATTTATACTACTTGGAATCACCAATTACAGACACTTGCATCTAATGACAAAATACTTACTGATACACTAAGCGATGGTACCATTGTGACGCTCAATAAAAACTCAACACTTTCTTATCCTAGAAAATTTTCCGGAGAAACAAGATCAGTGACGTTGAAAGGAGAGGCTTTTTTTGATGTAGCTGCCGATAAACAACATCCGTTTATTATAGATGCTAATCAGTCTAAAATAAAAGTCGTGGGAACATCTTTCAACGTAAATACCTCGCCTACAAAAACAGAAGTGATCGTAACAACGGGTGTAGTAGAAGTTTCTAAAAATGACGACAGAGTAGTGTTGCATCCTAATGAAAAAGCTTTGGTGACCAACGATAAGGGTACTGTTTTAAAGCAACTAAACAATGATCAGCTTTATAATTACTACTACTCTAAAGAGTTTGTTTGCAATGGCACGCCACTTTATAAATTGGTGGACGTATTAAGTCAAGCTTATGGGAAAGAGATCGTTATTGCCAATCAAAATCTCACTAATCTGCCGCTAACTGCTACGTTCAGAAATGAATCTTTAGATGATGTTCTTACGGTAGTGAGTGAAACATTCAACATTGCCGTTACGAAAGAAAACGGACAAATCATTTTAAGATAGTATCTACATGCGATATCGTTACGCTCTTATAATTCTATTGACAACTGCATTTTCCTATACAGGAAAAGCACAAGGCTATCTTTCTAAAACAGTTACGATAGAAGCAAAGCAAAAACCTTTGGAAGCCGTTCTGGATAATATCTCCAAACAAACAGGCGCAGTTTTTTCCTACAACAGTTCCATTTTACGAAAGGATAGTTTGGTTAGTTTATTCATAAAAGATAAATCTGTAAATCACATATTGCAACTATTATTTGGCAATAGAATTTCATATAAAGAGAAAGACCAGTACATCATTTTACAATCGGGTAATGATCCTCGTTTTTGGTATGTGAGTGGTTATGTAAAAGATGAAGCAACAGGAGAGCGTATCAGCAATGCGAGCGTGTACGAACCCAAACAACTCGTAGCAACGCTTACCAATGCAGAAGGGTACTTCAAGATGCGCTTCAAAGGAGATGATCCTTCCATGAATATCAACGTGAGCAAACTGGCTTATAGTGATGTTTCTTTTCGAATAAAACCCGGGCACGATCAGGAAGTAACGATTCATATTCTTCCTACCGACTATGCTTTAGACACTATAACCGTTCGAAATAAAACACGGATCGAAGACACGCGCCTAGGGCGGATGTTCTTATCATCTAAGCAAAAATTACAGAGTGTGAATGTTGGGAAATTTTTCGTTGACAAACCTTATCAAGCATCTTTGGTTCCGGCTTTAGGTACGCACGGGAGCATGAGTTCTCAAGTTGTCAATAAAGTATCGCTGAATATTCTGGGTGGTTATAATGCCGGCGTGAATGGTGTAGAAATTGGAGGAATATTGAACCTTATCAAAAACGATGTGAAAGGTGCACAGATCGGTGGGGTTTACAACATGGTAGGTAAAGACGTGGATGGAGTACAAGCAAGTGGCATCTCTAATACCGTATTTAATAATGTAGAAGGAGTGCAAATAGCTGGTATTCATAATCACGTTGTTGGGAGTGTAAATGCTTTGCAGATAAGCGGTGTCAGCAATTTTGTAGACAGCAATATGAATGGTTGGCAAATAGCCGGTGTATTAAATTACGTCAACAAAAAAGCTGATGGCGTACAGATATCAGGCGTAGCAAATATTGCTATAAAGGAAGTAAATGGATTGCAGCTTAGTGGTGTTTTCAATTATGCAAAAAAACTGAAAGGAGTACAAATTGGAGTGGTTAATATCTGCGATACTTCAGAAGGTTATAGCATAGGTCTCATCAATATTTCAAGAAATGGCTATCATAAACTTTCTATTTACAATACTGACGTTGCGCATTACAATGCTGCTTTGAAAACAGGCAACAAAAACATCTACACCATTTTATTTTCAGGAATGAATATGGGAACGCAACAGCAATCCTGGACATTTGGAGGAGGGCTCGGTGCAGATTATTTTCTCGGAAAGAAAATTTCCTTGAGTCCTGAATTGACGGTACAACATTTGTATCTTGGCGATTGGCAGCATTATAATATTCTAAACCGGGCTTCTTTACACCTCAACTATCATATCAATAAATATATCACAGTTTTTGGAGGTCCTGCTTATAATATTTACTCTTCAGATCAAACCATTTTTAAACAAGGTTATCGTACACCATTGCCGGAAAACGGCGTACAAAAATTGGGTGCTGACACAAATGGTTGGTTAGGCTGGAATGTCGGAGCCAGCTTTTTCTAAAAATAATTTCTTCTCGTAGGTGGGGGTAAACCCTGTTGAAGTTGTATTACTAATATCAACAAAACAACACACCTTCAATGAGACCAATCTATCTTATTCTATTTGCGTTACTTTTCTTAGCAGAGAAAACTCATGCGCAACAAAAATCAACTTCGCTTACACAAAAAATAAGAGGCAAAATCATAGACGCTTCTTCCAATGAACCGCTTGCCGGAGTGATCGTCTTCGTTGCAGGAAACGACCAACTGAATGCGAGTACAGATGCCAATGGATATTATGTTATAGAAAATGTTCCTGTCGGTCGTCAAACATTACAATACAGTTATACAGGCTATGAAGCTCAGACGGCTTCTCAAGTAGTCGTGATCTCAGGAAAAGAGTTGGAGCTGAATATTTCTTTGAAAGAAAATTTAAACAAACTAAATGAAGTGGTGGTAAGTGGAAATAAAGACCGTGTAAAACCACTGAATGAAATGGCTACACTTAGTGCCAGATCATTTTCTGTAGAAGAGACAAGACGCTATGCAGCTGCCTTCGCAGATCCTGCACGTATGGTGATGAACTTTCCCGGTGTATCGAATGGTGGCGACCAAAGCAATGGAATTGTAGTAAGAGGAAATGCACCAACAGGAGTATTGTGGAGATTGGAAGGCGTGGAAATTCCTAATCCAAATCACTTCGGTGGACTGGGAGCTACAGGCGGTGCTATCAGTATGCTGAATGCTAATGTGCTTGGAACATCAGATTTTTATACAGGAGCTTTTCCTGCAGAAATAGGCAATGCGCTTTCCGGTGCTTTCGATCTTAATTTTCGTAATGGCAATTCTGAACGTCGTGAGCATACGTTGCAAGTGGGTGCTATAGGTTTAGAAGGTTCTACGGAAGGTTATTTCAAAAAAGGAAACAAGGCTTCTTATCTTGTAAACTACCGCTACTCCACCTTGGCTTTGTTAGGGACTTTTCTAGACATAGGTGGAGCAACGCCAGCTTATCAAGACGCTTCGTTCAAACTTTATTTACCTACAAATAAATTCGGTACGTTTTCCATCTTCGGATTAGGTGGTGTCAATACAGTAAGTCGTGATACAGAGAAAGACAGCGCGGTTTGGAATAGTGATGATGGTTTCAATTTGAATTTTAAGAACAAAGCACAGATGGGTGTTGCGGGCATCTCACATCAATACCCCATCACAAAAAATGCTTACTTAAAAACAATCCTTTCTGCTTCTTACGACAAAGCAACCGAGCTTACTGATACGCTTAATCCGCACAACGACTACAAGCCTGTACACATCGGCAATTCCAGTTTTGCTAACACAGCTTATAGACTATCCGTGTTGTATAATCACAAACTTAATCGTCGTCATACTATTCGCACAGGGGTTATCGCACAAAATCTTTCCTACGATATGGAACACAATTATTTTGATAATGATAAAAACGTTTGGAAGAATGTATTGTCAGGAAGCGGACAAACACAATTCTACCAAGCTTATGCGCAATGGAGAGCCAGAGTGACGGAACGTCTTACAACCAACATCGGTGTGCACGGTTCTTTATTAGCACTCAACAACACCTACAACATAGAGCCTCGTGCCGCTATATCTTATGAACTTAATAAACACAACTTTTCCTTTGCTACAGGATTGCATAGCAAGCCACAACATCTTGCCACTTATCTCTATCAAGTAAATGGACAGAACACTGCTGCCAATTATCCTAACAAAGACCTTGAGATGCAAAAAGCATTTCACTCTGTTTTAGGTTACAACACCGTATTACCTCTAGGCTTACGTTTTAAAACTGAAATATATTATCAGCATCTTTTCAATGTAGGAATAGAGAAGGACAGCACATCAGGGTTTTCAATGCTGAATGCAGAAGCAGCCTATTCATTGCTTGAGACAGAACAACCTCTTGTAAATGATGGTACAGGAGAAAATTACGGCATTGATCTTAGCCTAGAAAAACCCTTCAATGATGGTTATTATTTCTTGGTGACGGGCTCGCTCTATAAATCAACTTACAAGAATTATGCAGGTAAAGTCTACAATACAAAATATGATAGAGGCTATCAAGCAAATATTATCGGAGGGAAAGAATTTAAACTCAGCAGCAAAGGCAGAAATATTCTTGGTCTCAATGGAAAAGTATTGACAAGCGGTGGTTTAAGAGAAACACCTATTGACTTGAATGCATCTATTGCAGAAGGGGAGACTGTTTACAAACCCAATAGCTTCTACTCTGTACGAGGAAAGAATTACTTCCGTTTGGATGTAAGTGCGTATTACAAATGGAATAGAAAAAGGTCAACACATACTATCCTTTTTGAAGTACAAAACGTTACCAACAATCAAAACCCGTATGGAACTTATTTCGATGAAAGAAATGGACAGATCAAAACAATTTATCAAATGGGCTTCTTTCCAAATTTCAGTTATCGCATAGATTTTCATTAAGGAACAAAAAAAATAGTTGACAACATAAAACAAAAAAAACCATGAAAAAAAATAGCATCATCATTACAGCATTACTAGGAGGCATTGCCAATATTATCTTTCGCACAAACGCCCAATCTTTCCTACGATTCCACACTCGCAAAGCAACTCGGTGCGGACGATTACGGCATGAAG
>CBFGYQ010000095.1:0-7095 GCA_965652995.1 uncultured bacterium | reverse complement strand
TTATCAGAAGAAAGATAGAACCACCATTACATATCGCAAACAAACTTAGCTTGCCTGTTGTTTCTATTTGGGGTCCTACATCTCCTAGAAATTATGTGGATGTAGAGATGAATAACATTCAAATCTACCAACAAGTTCATTGCTCACCATGCGTACATCATGTAAAAAATTTACCTTGTGGTGGCAATAATTTTTGTATAAAAAATATCAGCACTAACAGTGTTACTGATGCTATACAAGAAATGATCAACCGTAATGCATGAATAATAAAAAATTTTACCAACGTCCTATTTTCTGGTTCATCTTATTGTTTGTCTATTCTGTGATTCTGGTAAGGCACAACAATATTGGCATTTATGACACAGGCTATGGACGCGGTTGGTATTACGGAGATGCATTCAGCGATATAAATGTGGAAAGTGCTTCCAAGTTTTACATGGAGCACGGATTGAAAAGAAACTACGGACTTCCTACTTATAAATACACAGACACAATTCCCAATAATGAGTTTGTATATACACATTATCCGCCCATGGCAGAATGGATAGGTGGGGTGTTTGCAAAAACTACCAAGCATTACGATTTTAAGACGATGAGCATCGTTCCATTATTACTTTCCGTCGTTTTGTTCTTCATGATCTTTCACATTCTTTCCGTTTGGCTGAAGAATGACATCGCTTCTTTTGTAGGAGCGTCTTTGCTTGTGTTATCTAATTATTTCATTGCATGGGCAGATGACACCCATCAGCATGTTTATGTCGAATTTTATCGATGGTTGTTTGTGTATGTATGGTGGTTCTATCTTTCTTCTGATAAAAAAAATAAATGGCTCGTGTTGTTATTAGCTTTTAGCTATGCCATGATGTCGCTGCATTCGTTTGAACCTTACGTTTACATTGCTATCATCACCTTAGGCTTCCCGATTGCATTGAGGCAAAAACTTATTCGTTGGGAAGTAGCTCTATTACTACTGACTCCGGTTGTTTGCTTTGCTTTCAGGCTTTGGTTGAGTGCGGAGTTTTTAGGAAGTGTGCAGGCGATGATAAATGACATGACATTAGCCTACAAGCACAGAACAGGAACAGATGATAGATGGAGCGAAATTGGACGCGTAATGTCTTTTTGGGACTATATTCAAGCCTTGCCAGAGACTAGATTGCATAGGTTAGGACATTTTTATTCTTTTCCTTCTTTGGTAGTTGTTATGTTAGCAATAATAGGTTTGATAGAATTAAGACGAAAATATTTAGCTATTTATCGAGTGGCAATCGTGATTTACATCGCATCTATTAGCTGGATGTTTATCATGCCGCAACATGCACTCATTCATATTTTCACATTAAGGCACATTGGTATTTTTCTAGGTTTGGCTATGGGCTTAGGTATTGTGGCTTACTGGAAAATTATTGTCGCCCATTTTCATAAACGAGACTATTTATTGCTTTCTATTCACTCAGTAATTCTTATCTACTCTCTTACCTATTTCGGCATAAATACTTTTTACTTTTTGTATGTAAAATATGGCTGGTGTTACCCTAAATTTGGGACGGATAATTTCGAATTGGTCAATCAATTTTTGTGGTGATTATTTCACTTTTGTTGTGATTATTTCACATACTTCTTCACATCTTCCAACTTATAATTACCATCAAGAATCTTTACCAGCTTATGATTGGCATCGTAAAAAGTTATTTGTGGCAAAATTTTGTTCGTGTAAATAGCGGCTATCAATTCACCTTTGTTGGTCCCGATATTCTTGAAAAGTGCATCGCCTTTTATTCCCTGTTTTTCTATAAATCCATCCATTAGTTTTTTGTTTCTTTCTTCTGCGACCAAAATGACTTGTGTATTTTTAAATTGCTCACGAATGGTTTTTAACGAGTCGATCATGTAGCCGCAATGGTCGCATTCTGGGCTAAAGATCATTATCATTACAGGCTTTCCTTTCTTCAGTTGACTGGGAATAATGTAACCACCATCTGTTTTGTTGATGTAAAACTGAGGTATCGGTGCTCCTTTCTTTGTGTAGTCTATCTTTTGTTGACCGAAGGAAGCTATTGAGGTAAACAATAATGCAGTGATAAGTAAAATATTTTTCATTGGTGAAAATTAGATAAAGTTGTTGATTTGTGATTTTGTTTATTTGTGTTGAGCATGATGGTGTCATACTGAACTTGTTTCAGCATCTCAAAAGATTCCGAAATGAATCGGAATGATGAATCACAAAATCAACATTTTCAACCAATCAACCAACTATGCCACTTTACCGTGAATGGAGTAGCGACCCTTACAGCCTTGCCGCTATTTGGGAGATCAAAGAGCCGGAAGATTTCTTTCTGCAAAAGACTCAATTGGAAATAGATATCAAGAATGAAAAACGTAGGATAGAGCATCTAGCAGGTAGATTTCTTTTGAAATACTTAGAGAATGATTTTCCCATATTGAACATCAAACCCGACCATCATGACAAGCCTCGTTTGGAGGATAATAAATTCTACTTTTCCATCTCACACTCTTATCCTTACGTAGCCGCTGTAGTAAGTCCTTATGTAGAATGCGGCATTGATATTCAGGTTTGGCACCATCGCATGGAGCAGTTGCAACACAAGTTTTTATCGGATTTAGAACAACAGTTTTTCCAGCAAGACCCTCGGTTATTAACGCTTGCATGGTGCGCGAAAGAGGCTGCATATAAATGGCAAGGAAGACGCGGAGTAGAATTTATAGATCACCTTGTCATTCAAAATTTTTTACAAAATTCACATGATTACCAAATTGATATTTTACTCAAATTATTGAACCCAGAATTACTTGTTTCTGCCAAAGGATTACTGGAAGATAGTTTTGCCTGTTCTGTCATTGTTAATAAAAGAATATTTTAAATAATCCTATTAAATATAATTATTTAATAATGTAAGTTTTTTTCGAAAAAATCTATGTTTTCATTTCTATTTTTTATAAAAAACATTAGTTTCGCAAAAAATTTAATTTATGTCCTCTTTACGTTTTCCCGCTCTACAAGAGTTGGCTGCAGATGAAAAGCGAATCGGTCATTATAATGGCAAAAAAATAACCTCGCTTTTCAGTAGCAATGTTTTTACCGGTCGCACCATGCGCGAATATCTTAGCGATGAAGCCTATAAAAGTTTGCAGGCATCCATCAAAGCCGGAGAAAAAATAGATCGTAGAATGGCAGACCAGATCGCGGCTGGTATGAAGTCTTGGAGCGAAGAACGTGGAGTAACACATTTCTCACATTGGTTTCAACCGCTTACCGGTACAACAGCCGAAAAACATGATTCTTTCTTTACCATAAAAAGCGACGGAACAGCTATAGAATTATTTGATGGCGATGCATTGATTCAACAAGAGCCTGATGCATCAAGTTTTCCAAATGGTGGTATTCGCGCTACGTTTGAAGCTCGGGGTTACACAGCTTGGGATCCTTCGTCTCCTGCATTTATCATGGAAAGCGGTTATGGAAAAACGCTTTGTATTCCTACAATCTTTGTAGCATATAGTGGTGAAAGTTTAGACTATAAAGCTCCTTTGTTGAAATCCATTCATGCATTGGATAAAGCTGCTGTAGATGTTTGTAACTATTTTGACAAGAATGTCAATAAAGTAACCATCACTCTTGGCTGGGAACAAGAATATTTTGTGGTAGATGAAAACCTTGCGAATGCGCGTCCTGATTTGGTGATGTGCGGCAGAACGTTGGTAGGTCATGCGCCAGCAAAAGGACAACAATTGGAAGATCATTATTTCGGAACTATTCCTGAGCGTGTATTTGCGTTCATGCAAGATTTTGAACAAGAGGCTTACAAATTGGGAATTCCGTTAAGAACAAGACATAACGAAGTGGCACCGGGACAGTTTGAATGCGCTCCGATTTTTGAGGAAGTGAACATAGCTGTTGACCACAACTCTTTGCTCATGGACATCATGACGAAGGTTGCAAAGCGTCATAAACTAAAAGTATTGCTTCATGAAAAGCCTTTTGATGGTGTAAACGGAAGTGGAAAGCATAACAACTGGAGCTTGGCAACAGATACAGGTGTCAATCTTCTTGCACCCGGCAAAACACCACGTACCAATTTGATGTTCCTTACGTTTTTTGTGAACACCATTAAAGCGGTGCATGACTATGCAGATTTATTGCGTGCGGCTATTGCTTCGGCAGGTAATGACCATCGTCTTGGAGCGAATGAAGCACCACCGGCAATTATCTCCACTTATTTAGGCACTTATCTTACAAGCGTTTTGGATGAAATAGAAGAACGTGTAAAAGGAAAATTCAGTGAGCAAGATGAAGTGATCTTGAAATTGGATATTCATAAGCAAATACCTGAATTATTGATGGATAATACAGATCGCAATCGTACTTCTCCATTTGCTTTTACAGGTAACAAATTTGAATTCCGCGCCGTAGGTTCTTCTGCAAACTGTGCATCTTCTATGACGGTTTTGAACACGATTGTTGCAGATACCTTGAAGAACTTCAAGAAAGAAGTGGATGCATTGATAGAGAAAGGAGAAAAGAAAGAAATCGCTATCATGCATATGTTGAGAGATTATATTGCCTCTTCTAAAAAAATTCGTTTCGAAGGAGATAACTATAGCGAAAGCTGGGCGAAAGAAGCCGAAAACCGTGGCTTGAATAATTTCAAAACAACGCCTGAAGCATTGGATGCTTATGTCACAAAAGACTCTAAAGAACTTTTCTTAAGAAACGGAATTTACAGCGAACGCGAATTGGAAGCAAGACATGAGATCATGCTCGAAGATTACGTGAAGAAAGTACAAATTGAAGCACGTATTCTTGGTTATCTCGCTACCAATCATATTCTTCCTTCTGCAGTAGCTTATCAAAACTTGTTGATTGAAAATGTAAGAGGGTTGAAAGATTTGAAATTGGGGGAGGATTCTTACAGAGCGCAATTGAATCTCGTAAAAATAGTGAGCAATCACATCCAAGAGATCAATGATAATGTAGAAGCAATGATCTCAGCACGCAAGAAAGCAAACGAGATAACTGACATGCACAAACGTGCTGATACTTACTGCCATAAAGTGAAAAATTATTTTGACAAAGTGCGCTACCATGCAGATAAATTGGAGCTTTTGGTAGACGATAAACTTTGGCCATTACCTAAATACAGAGAGTTGTTATTTTTGAGATAATTTTCTCTGTTCGAAAATGTAAATGCCATAACTGTAGAGTTGTGGCATTTTTATTGTAACCAGATAAACTCACTAACTTTATTCCCGCAAATCATTCTATGAAATTGAAATCCATTCTCGTTGCTATTACTTTTTTTTGCATAAGCATTCAAGCTTATTCGCAAACCGATACACTCCCCTATTTGAAAAATAAAGAAATGCCGGCGTTGGTGTTTTTGAATATGGACAGCACAGAATTCAACACTTACAATATCAAGAAAGGAAAAAAGTCAGTTCTTATCTATTTTAGTCCTGATTGCGATCATTGTCAAATGCTGACGAAAGAGATCATTGCCAATTTAGACTCACTTAAAAAGGCGAAAATCTATATGATCTCACCGATCGGGTTGAACATCACTCGCGAATTTGATAAAGAATACAAAGTTTCTCAACAGAAAAACATGCACATTTACAAAGATGAACAACACACCTTTGTTTCTTATTATGGGTTAAAATTCTTCCCTTTTGTTGTGGTGTACGATGAGAAAAAAAATCTTATTAAAGCTCTTGAAGGTGCTGCAAAAATTGAAGATTTGATACAGATTGTAAAAGAATAAGAGCCGATGTATATTTTGAAAACAGTTTATCTCATTCTACATCTTACTCCTTAGTAGTAGCTTAGAGTGGATTTCTATTACCTGAGGAATAATTGATGTTCTATCATTATTTAAGATGACATAATCACACAGTTTCATTTTTTCTTCTTCATCCATTTGTTTTGCCATTCGTTCTTCCACTTTTTCTTTTGGTGTATTGTCGCGCAGCATCACTCTTTTTAATCGCACATCTTTAGGAGCATGTACACCTATCATCAAATCCATTTCTTTATCGCTTCCACTTTCAAAAAAAAGTGCTGCTTCTTTAATAGCATAGGGTGTTATTTGTTTGTTCATCCAATCAATACCATATTGTATGGTAGCAGGATGTACCAAAACATTCAAGGCTTGTAATTGCTCTTCATTATTGAAAACTATTGACGCCAGCTTTTGTCGTTGCAATTCCCCTTTATCATAAATATCTTCTCCAAACAGATCTTTTATTTTTTGCTTCAATTCATCATCCGTATTCATCAAATCTTTTGCTACATTATCTGCATATAAAACAGGAATGCCAAGTGTTTGAAACACTTGGCAAACAATAGTTTTCCCTGATCCTATACCTCCGGTTATCCCAACTTTCAGCATAAAATAGAAGATTTATTTGGTTGACACAACTGTACCTGTTTCCAATTTTTTGTTGTGAGCATTCGTCATTTGCATAGAAACGGCATTGCGTTCTATAACGATAAAAGTGCCACGTGCTATTTCCAACTGGATAGTTCCGTCTTCGTTTATACGATTTATGGTACCATGAATACCTGATGTGGTCACTATCTTTTGTCCGGCAATTGTGTTTTCAGAAAATTTCTTTTCTTCTTTTGCACGTTTTGCCTGTGGTCTTATCATGAAGAAATACATCACGATGACCATACCGACCATCATGAGCATGGTGATTGTAGGATTCCCTCCAGGAGATTGTAACAAGATTGTTTGAAGTGTTGCTTGCATTATGTTTGTTTATTCTTGATTATTTAATAATTATTAATTACTTAGTGACATTGCCTTTTACATAGAGCATGTGTATGCCTCGGCTAGAGTTCGTAGTTATAGAAATTGATTTTTCCTGACGACCTTCCTTACCGGCAGAATTGAATTGCACTTTTATTTTATTGCTTTTTCCTGCAGGTATGGGTTCTGCAGGATATTCAGGAACAGTACATCCACAAGAGCCTTTTGCATTGCTAACAATAAGTGGATTCTTACCGTTGTTTGTAAATTCAAATTCTTTACTTACAACATCTCCATCTTTTATTGTTCCAAAATCGAAAACAGT
>CBFGYQ010000094.1:0-7173 GCA_965652995.1 uncultured bacterium | reverse complement strand
TTTAAAGATGAAGTGCGTAGAGTGGGTAAAGCTTTAGGTTTAGATGATATCTTCCTTTCACGCCATCCTTTTCCAGGCCCTGGTTTAGGTATTAGAATATTAGGAGCTATTTCGGAAGAAAAAGTAACGATGCTGCAAGAAGCAGATGATATATACATTCAGAACCTTCGTGATAGCGGACTTTATAAAGAAGTGTGGCAAGCAGGTACAATCTTGTTACCTGTACAAAGCGTAGGTGTGATGGGTGATGAACGCACTTATGAATTTACGGTTGCTTTGCGTGCTGTAACTTCGGTAGATGGTATGACTGCAGACTGGGCACATTTACCACATGATTTCCTAGCAAAAGTATCTAACGAAATCATCAATAAAGTAAAAGGCATCAACCGGGTCGTGTACGATATCAGTTCCAAACCTCCCGCGACTATAGAATGGGAGTAGTCTCCGAAAAACGATTATCTATGAAAAAAATTCTCCTCATTACAATCTTATTTTTTACTGCAGCATCTTCTCAAGATGCATATGGTCAATTTTGGAAAAAGAAAAAAGAACCAGCTACGCGAAAAAAACCTGTAATTACAAAACCAAAAGAAACGCCTAAAGAACAACCCAAGAAAAAAAGCAGAGAAATCGTCTTTCCAAAATCGGTCAAAAAAGATCGCTACAGAATGGACGTACTACTGCCGCTTTATCTTGATGAGCTGGTGAAAGACGGACAGCCAGTAAATAAAAACAGGATTCCAGAAAAAGCGCAAAATAGTTTTAGTTTCTACGAAGGTGTTAAACTAGCCGCTGATACATTAACAGCAATGGGCTACGAACTTGATGTATTCATACACGACATCACAAAACATGGAGAAACTCCTGATGCACTTGCAAAAAGCAATTCGCTTGCAGAGTCTGATGTTATAATTGGCAATCTACAATCATACCAAATACGTCCGCTTGCAGATTATGCAAAGAAAAAACACATCAATTTCATCTCTACGCTTTCGCCTGCTGATGCGGATGTGATGGACAACCCATACTTTACCATCATACAACCGACATTAGTAACTCACATAAAAAAACTACGTTCCGGTATTTTCAAAAAATACCCTAATCAAAACATTCATTTATTCTACCGAAGCAACCCGGCGGTGGACTCTACTGCCTATAAATTCGCATTTGAAGATGAGGAAAAAAAATTCAAACGATTACTTATTAATACATTTCCATCGCAGCTACAATTGCAAAAAATCTTTGACAGTACGGAAACCAATGTTATCATGATGCCTGTACTGGATGATCGTTATGCAGAGTCGCTTATTGAGCAGATTTCAAAATGGTTCCCTAATTACAGGTTTGAGATTTACGGTTTACCTTCTTGGAAGTTTATGAATAAATTAAAGAAACCAGAGGCTTTCCCAAATGTAGGCGTAGTATTCTCAGCACCTTTTTATTTTGACATCATGTCCAATAACGCTATCGTTCATGTTGCTAATCTTTATAAAGGGATTTATGGCACCAATATTTCGGAAATGTCGTTACGAGGATATGAAACGATTATGTGGTACGCTTATTTGTTGAAACGGTATGGTAATATTTTTAATGAGCGGATGAACGACAATAACTTCACTTTTTCAAAATACGAAATTGTACCACAATGGACGGAAGGTAATGATTTGATGTATAATGAAAACACGCACTTTTTTATCTATCGATACCAGGGAGGATCGTATATGGTGAACGCAAATAGTAATTAATTACCAACAATAGACAGAACTGGTTTTTCTATCTTTTCTACTTTAACCGGAGCTGGAGGAGCAACAAATATATCGGGCTGTTTGTTTTCAATTTCATTCAAAGCAACTTCTAGTTTCTCAAGTCTTACTTTGCGTCTCACATACAACATGGTAAACAATCCAAAAGCCAGGCATAATATTCCTAGGATGGCTATGTTAGGATTATAGTCTTGTAATGCTAATGCTAATGAAATGATCAACAAATTTGCTACTAAAAGAATACTTACAATTCTATTATGACTAAACCCAAGATCCAATAACAAGTGGTGAAGATGAATACGATCTGCATGAAAAGGATGCTTTCCTCTTGCAATCCTCACAACAAATACTCTAAATGAATCGAAGACCGGAATGAATAATACTGCTAAAGCAGCCAATAGCGCGCCTTGCGGTGTATGTACAAACTCTGCAAAAAATTGATGTGGCGCAAAAGAATTAATAAATAAAATGCTTAGAATAGAAATAGA
Organism: uncultured bacterium; assembly: GCA_965652995.1. Lineage (GTDB taxonomy): Bacteria > Bacteroidota > Bacteroidia > Chitinophagales > Chitinophagaceae > JAFIGV01. The sequence continues at coordinate 4,922 of CBFGYQ010000094.1, read as the reverse complement.
AAACCCAATAAATAAAGCACCTGAATCTCCCATAAAAATCCTAGCAGGAGAGCGATTGTAGCGTAAAAAACCGACTAGCCCACCAAACAATGCAAAAGCAAAGCATGCTGCATTATAATTACCTTGAAATGCCAAAGCTACCCCAAGTGTAAATGAACAAAGAGATCCGATGCTACCGGCCAATCCGTCAATTCCGTCAATGAGATTAAATGCATTAATAATGAACGTAGTTCCTACAATAGAAAAACCTACACTTAACCAATAAGGCATCTCGTAAACTCCTAAAATACCGTGTAATGAATGCAGTCTTATATCAGCAAATATTACCGTAACTATCGCTGCTAATATTTGCGCCATAAATTTTTTGGCAGGGGTGAGAATGAGTATGTCATCCTTTAATCCAATGATGAATAATATAAGGCTGGACGAAACAACATAATGCCACCATTGGTCTGTAGTTTGAATGAAAAAACTTGCGACAATCATGGTTGCAAAAAAGATTCCTATACCACCCAAATTCGGGATTACTTCTTTGTGAATTTTACGGTTGTTGTCCGGCAGGTCGTATAGCTTTTTTCTTTTTGCTATAAGTATGATGCGTGGTAATGAAAACATACTCAATACTAGTGCCAGTGCGGCCGCTAGAGCATAATTTAAGTATGGATAGAGATTATTCATATAGAGTGACTCAGGTAGTAATTACAAAACTAATGTTATAATTGTTCAAATCAAACTTCAAAGTACTACACACAAATGACAAATGCAATAGCATGATTTAGCAAAACTACAAACGACTTCCTACAATCAAATACCCTAGATGTTATTCGTAAGTTATTCTAAATCAACATATTTATTTGAAAACCTGTAAAGATTGAAGGTATCCAATATCATTTGCTCTTGAATTTTATTAAATAATTCTCTTTTGTTAATATCCTTCATTCGCTTTTTACTGATGATCTGCCATGCTTTTTCTGTAAGGAGCATTGCTTTCTTTTCTACCAGTTTTGTGTTTTTTTCCAATATACTACTTATCACCTTAGCAAGTTCTTCAACTCCTTCTCCAGATGTTGCATTCGTTTTTATCACTGCGGCTTCATTGTCATCTTTTGCGGTTTCATGTGTCATTACTTTTAAATGACGGTAAAGTGCTTCTGCATTTTCTCTATCAGATTTGTTCACAACAAACACATTTCCTATCTCCATGATACCGGCTTTCAATGTCTGCACTTCATCTCCTGCTTCGGGTACTAATACTACAACTGTACAATCAGCAAGCCCCGCTATATCAACCTCACTCTGCCCTACACCAACCGTTTCTACGATTATATAGTCAAATACTCCCGCTTTTAAGACATCCGTTATTTCAAGGATTTTGGCATTCAATCCCCCTAACATACCTCTGCTTGCCAATGATCGGATATAAACTTGTGGATGCGCATAGAATTTACTCATTCTGATTCTATCACCAAGTATAGCTCCATAATTAAATGGGGACGAAGGATCAACTGCAACTACAGCTATTTTTTTACCGCAAGCAACCCAATATTCCAATAAAGAATTCACCAAAGTACTTTTACCTGCACCCGGCGGACCTGTGATACCTATTACATTTGACTTGCTAGTAGTTTTCAAAGATTGCAACAACTGTTCTTGACCTTCCAATTCATTTTCTACTATAGTAATAGCACGAGCCAGAGATTTCACATCTCCTTCTTGTATGTGTAAAAGCATTTGTTTTATCTTGTCCTGCACTAATTTCTCTTTTCGTTCGTTATAGAATGACCACTTAATAACTCGTGAACAAAAATAGTTTCAAACTTCTCATTACTAAAACCAATATTGCAATTTTTTTAGCGATAACTATGCTAGTGGGCTTTTTGGTTTCGCGTGCCGTATTATCTATTGCTATGATATTGTTTGGTATTAATGCACTTTGGAATATACATCCTAAAAAATGGCTGAAACAAAAATGGTGGGTTTGGGGGGTGGTTTGGATTTTTTTATTTGGGTTTAGTTTTTTTTGGAGCGATGACAAAGCCTATTGGAATGAACATCTACAGGTTAAGTTACCAATACTATTATTGCCTTTATCTTTTGCTTCCCTACCATCTTTTAGTAGAAAACAACAAGAGATTTACACGGTTGCACTATGTCTCACCTTACTCTCAGGCGTTTCATACTCCATGTACTTTTTGCTTACCAATAGCACTTACTATATAGAAGGATATAGTTTTTCAAACGTGCTGCCGACACTGCCTGCAGATGAGCACATTCGGTTCACTATTGCATTGGCTATGGGTATTATCTGGTGTTCTTATATGTTCAGGTTCATCAGAAATAATTCGCTACGATTGTTTGTGGGATTTTGCATTTTAATATTTACAATAGCAATTCACATATATGCTGTGCGCACAGGTTTGTTGGCTTTTTATGTATTCATTTCAGGGTATTTATGTTATTTATTTTTTCAAAAGAGCACACGAAAACTAGCTGCCTTTTCCATTATCATTCTTGCAGTAGCATCTTTCCTAAGTTTTAAATACATACCCACATTGGCGAAGCGCGTCAACCATTTCAAATGGACGATCATGGTTTTTAACAAAGGAGAAATGAACCCCGACTATGGCGATATCGGGCGGTACATTTCTTATGATCTAGCTATTAAAATAATTAAAGAAAATCCACTTCTAGGCATTGGAGCGGGTGATATTTTTTCGGAGATGGATAAAAAGTATGACGATTATTATCCTCAAGTAAAAAAAGAACAACGCTTGGTACCACACAATCAATTTCTCCTGATTGCTGTTGCTGCCGGTATCCCTACGATGATCGCATTTGCCATTTGGCTATTCTACCCTCTTTTGGAAATGACGCGAAACAAAAATGGTTTTTTCTATTTTATCACATGGCTTGTATTGCTGATACCAATTATGGTTGAACCTGTTCTAGAAATACAATTTGGCATATTCGTTTTTATATTCTTTTTGCTTTGGCAACGACAGGCTTCTCTCAAACCTATCAAAGAGCATGAATAATAATTGCTTGTAGCCATGTTTTTTATTACCTTCCATCGCAATTAATTTTTTTACGATCATGGCAATCACTCTTTGCATAGACCAAGGCAATAGTTTTACTAAAGCGAGTATTTTTCAAGATGACAAAGTCACACATACAGACATATTCAACCAAGAAGATGAAGTAGCTGGCATTAATACACTTGTTGAAAAATACAATCCTGACGGAGCGATATTGTCCAGTGTCACCAATCATCATGGAGATGTTATGATGCATTTGCGTGACAATATTAAATATGTACATCGCTTGGATGAGAATTCGCATTTACCTATCATGAATGCTTACGGCTCTCCGGAAACCTTAGGTGCAGACCGTATTGCCATAGCTGTAGGAGCACAAGCTATGTATCCTGACAGCAATGTTTTAGCAGTAAGTCTAGGCTCTTGCATTACGTATAATTTTATTCAAAAAAATAGGGCGTTCCGTGGCGGGGCTATTTCACCTGGTATGAATATGCGTTTGCGTGCTATGAATGAATTTACCGACAAGCTACCATTAGTAAAAGCAGATGGCGATCTGATATTATTAGGTTATGATACTGATACTAGTATTCGCAGTGGTGCACTAAATGGTATGATTGCCGAACTGGATGGAATGATTGAAGCCTTTCGAGCCCAGTATGCTGATTTTAACGCAGTATTAACCGGTGGTGATGCACCCATGTTTGCAAACAAACTGAAAAGCAAGATATTTGCAGACCCAGATCTATTAATGAAAGGGCTTCAGCAAATACTTAAACATAATGTTTCGCAACTACAGTAAGACCTATCTCTTATTTTTCGTTTTTTCTCTCGTTGGCTATTCCTCTTTTTCGCAAAAATCCAATAAAGAAAACAGTCCTTACACCCGTTTTGGCTTGGGAGAATTTCGGAATGGAGTAAACGTGGCACTTCGTGGAATGGGAAGTATATCATCGGCGTACAGCAGCGAATACATGATCAATACGGATAATCCTGCATCATACGCTAACCTACGCCTCACAACATACGAAGCCGGAGTAGAGGGCAGTCGGCGTACTATATTCAGTAATGGTAACTCCTACCCAACAGGCACCGTGACTTTATCTTATGTAACAATAGGTATCCCGTTTGGTAAAAACTTTGGAATGGCACTGGGACTAAAACCCATTTCGAGAGTATATTACAACAGCACTGATTCTATAAATATGAATGGTATTGGCCCGGCAGTAAGAGGTTATTATGGTGATGGTAGCGTAAACTATGGCTATTTAGGATTTTCAGGAAAGCTGAAAGGCTTTAGTGCGGGCGTCAATTTTGGATATATGTTTGGCACTATCAACCACTCCAGCACTTTGGCTAGACAATACGATACTGCAAATGCCTTCAACTCTGCTTTTTCAGAATTCATAACCATTGGAGACATCTACTACAAAGCCGGTTTGATGTATGAAACGAACATAAAAACCAAACTAGGATTACGTGTTGGTGGTACGTTTACAACAAAGCAGAATATAGATGCGAAGAAGGATGAATACGAACATCTTTACAGGCGTTATCCGTTTGCAGGAGTAACTGTTACAGACACGGCTGTAAATAATCAAGGTGTGAAAGGTGCGGTTACGATGCCTTATTCATTCGGGGTACAATTATTCAACAAAGACAAATGGACTGTAGGCGTTGATTTTTCTACTACAGACTGGAAACAATATCGCAGTTTTGGTGCTGTAGACTCGGTTGCTGATCGCGCCTACAGAATAGCTGTGGGTGGAGAATTCACTCCAAACGCTACTGACATTTACAAATATCTCAATCGCGTCACTTATCGTTTGGGCTTTTACTATGGAAAAGACTATGTGCAGTTACGTAATACCGACATGAATTAGACAT
>CBFGYQ010000093.1:0-7181 GCA_965652995.1 uncultured bacterium | reverse complement strand
TATTCCAAAAAATAGAAATTATGATCTCCAATTTCAGGCGCTTCATTCTTTATTAGAACAGAAGGTAAACTTGCATAACCACCTTTTACTTCACCAGATAAAAATATTCGCTTTTTATACTCGATGCGTGGGCCTGTTTTCAAACCAAGTGCATAACCGGCAACGTGAAAATCATTATTGATCCCGTCTCCCATCACTCTTACATCTGTTCTTGCTACAGCCCACACACCACCAATTCCTACGTTCCAACTAAAAGCAATTCTATTTTTCCAAATGGTTTTTATGGGTTGTAGATATTCAAAATCAATGCTCACAAAATTAAACCCGTCGGTATGTTCAAAAAGTAACAAGTCTCGCTTTAGAGTGATGGTATCATTCAGATAAGTGCCTGCATAAGTGGCAGATGCTTCAGGGCGAATAACTCCCGAAATTCTAGTTGGTTGATTTTCATCTACAACATATTTCATGTGATCAATGCCACCGGAAATAGCAATTCTGTTTGTAATGAAATATCCTAAACGATAGTTGTATTGAGGTATCGTAAACGTGGTAGGATTAATGTAAACCATTCCAACCTTAGAAGGTCTATCATGCGCTTTTAGGTTATAAAGAGTGAAGTCGTAATTCTTACCGTTAAAGTGCAGATTGGTTGTGGAATAATAGCTTCTGTTGTAGCCCCAATAAAGAAACAACGAACCTTTACGGTCTTGTTTTTGTTTTGAGGGTTCACCTTGTGCAAAAGATAAAAAGGTAACCAAAGAAAAACTTATAAATAATAACAGGGTTTTCATAAAAGCATATTTAGACTTTTTAGATGCTATTTTTCAACCTTTTCCAACAACCATTTCTTTTTATTCAAATGCTTGACAGAAACGGGAAGATTATATTTTTCTTCTAGAAACTTCGCTGTTTGCTCTGCTGCAAATACCGATCTGTGTTGCCCGCCAGTGCATCCGAATGAAATGCTCAAATGCTCAAAACCTCTTGCTAGATAATCCTCTACATTAATGCTTACCAAAGAAAACACATTCTCTAGAAAAGAAGGCATGCTTGTTTTCTCTTTCAGAAAGTTCTGCACACGCTCATCTTGTCCGGTAATGTATTTATACTCTTCATAACGACCGGGATTCAATATGCCCCTACAATCAAAAACATAACCACCACCATGACCGCTTTTATCTTCAGGGAAACCGTTCTTGTAAGAAAAACTATTGATCTGCACTTTCAATTTTCCTTCTTTTTTAGCAACTGTTTTTCCTTCATATTGTGAACGAATTGCGGGGGAAGAAACAGTTTCTAAAAGCTTACGCAATTCAGGGTAGTTAGGTAATTGCGGATTGTCGGAAAGGAACTGATCTAGATTTTTTAATGCAGGTACAATGCTGGAAATGAAATGTGGTCTTTTCTCCAACAAACCTCTGAAACCATAAGCTCCTAACACTTGCAACAACCTTAATAAGACAAACTGCTGATAGCCCTTTCTAAAATGTAATTCCTCAACTCGCGCCACAGGATATTCATGCAGCTTCTCAACATAATCTCTCATTAGTTCATCTTTCCATTCTTTTGGAAGTTGTGCTTTTGCTTGCCAAAGCAGCGAAGCAATATCATATTGCGGCGGACCTTGCATCGCACCCTGGTAATCTATCAAATAAGTTTTGCCTTCATGCAGCATGATGTTTCTGCTTTGAAAATCTCGATACATCAGCATTTGCGGCTGCACTCTCCCCAATTCTTTACTCCATGCTTCCATTTCTTGCAATACCGCTCGCTTGTCATAATGTATTTTTTGAAGATCGGCGAAGTAGTATTTGAAATAAAGGAGATCAGCCATGATAGCTTGCTCATCAAAACGTTTGGTGGCAAAACATTGTTCATAATTCGCTTCAGTACCTGCTACCCATTGCAACTTCACCAGTTCATGCAAAGCAGAACGGAAACTATTTTTCACTTCATCCGTCAATCCATCATTCATCAATTGCGAAAACAAAGTAGTATCACCCAAATCTTGTTGTAGATAAAAACGTTTGTCTTTGCTTTTGCAATAAATTTCAGGGACATGAACGCCATGTTTTAACAGCAGATCCGTGAAATAGAAATAAGAATTGTTCTCGTTTACATTATCGTTATAAGAACCTATAACAGATGTCTTATCAGATGTAATACGGAAATATTTTCTGTCGGAGCCTGAAGCTGCTAAGGCTGTGATGTTCTCGGTTTTTTTGCCAAAATGTGTTTCAAAAAGGGCTTCTAGGGTTTGTGTAACGTCTGTTGCAGACTTTAATATGGTCATAGTTTCTTGGGATAATCGAATAAAAAAATTTCCATTTTAGCGGTGGAAAAATCCACCCAACTTTCTGCTTCAAATCTTGCTCCTACAACACCACAAGTCGGCATATTATCAATATCAAACAAATCCGAAAGGCTGTTCACAAAACTTGTGATACCGGGATTGTGTCCGATAATGAAAGCTGTATTTATGGATTCATCTATTTGCGAAATTACTTTTTCATACATCTCGCTTTCGCAATGATAGATGCGTTCTTGTAAATCAATTTTGTTTTTGTCAACATCTAATGCCTTCGCTATTCTTTTTGCTGTTTGCCTCGTGCGTTTTGCAGCACTAGCAATAATGATGTCAGGCTTAATATTTTTTTCCTTCAATCGCTTGCCCATCATAGGAGCATCACTTTCTCCACGTTCGTTCAATGGTCTGTCAAAATCGCTCTGCATAGGATTTGCCCAGCTAGATTTTGCATGACGGATGAGGAAAATTTGCTTTATCATAGATCAGCTTTCGACTTGAGGTCAAAGTTATTTTATTACTTCAACAAGATATGGTGTTCAATATCCTTCTTCGTGATCTTCTTATCAGAAAGAATGATAAGACGCTCCACCACATTTCTAAGTTCTCTCACATTACCCGTCCAGTTGTAGTCTTGCAGCAGTTTCACAGCATCTTTATCTATGTCCATCGTGGCTTGTTTATACTCTTCGCTAATAGTGTTGAGAAATAAATCTATAAGTCCCGGTATGTCGTCGCGTCGTTCGTTGAGTGATGGAACATGAATGAGAATAACGCTCAAGCGATGGTACAAATCCATTCTAAACTTTTTTGCTTCTACTTCTTCCATCAAATTTTTGTTGGTGGCTGCTATCACTCGTACATCCACTTTTATTTCTTTCTCGCCGCCTACTCTTGTTATCTTCCCTTCTTGCAACGCACGCAATACTTTCGCTTGCGCATCAAGGCTCATATCGCCGATCTCATCCATAAAAAGCGTCCCACCATTTGCCTGTTCAAACTTACCAATACGCTGTTTGATGGCAGAAGTAAAGGAACCTTTTTCATGACCAAAAAGTTCGCTTTCAATTAATTCAGAAGGTATTGCAGCACAGTTTATTTCTATCAGCGGCGCACCGGATCTATTACTAAGTTCATGGATCTTTCTTGCTACCAATTCTTTGCCGGCACCATTCTCGCCTGTTATTAATACTCTCGCATCTGTGGGAGCAACTTTTTCTATCGTCTCTTTTATTTTATTCATGCCCGCAGAATCGCCGTACATTTCTGTAGCCTTAGACACACGCTTACGTAATTGTTTAGTCTCTGCTACCAGCGATGTTTTATCCATCGCATTACGAATGGTGATTAATAACCTATTGAGATCGGGCGGTTTGCTGATATAATCATAAGCACCTTTTTTCACTGCATCCACAGCAGTATCAATATCTCCATGTCCGCTAATAACGATGAAGGGAATATCGGGTTTTGTTTCTATGGTTTTTTGCAACACTTCTATACCATCCGCTTTAGGCATTTTAATATCACATAAAATGCAGTCATAATTGTTTTCAGCGATCTTCTTCATGGCATCAGCACCATCAGCAGCTTCATCTACTTTAAAGCCTTCCATTCCAAGAATATCCTTTAGCGAATTTCGGATCGCTTTTTCATCATCAACGATCAATATAGTTTGAGACATAGGGACAAATTAATAAGTAAAATTTCAAAAAAATGGAATGGCTATGTTAAATCGGTTGGGTTTTTTATGCACTTAGCTCGGTTGCTACTATTAAACTTGATTTGCGTCGCACTCCTCTGCTATATTTCTATACTGAACATATTTTGAAACCCTTCCGTCTCACTTCGCTATGCTTCGCGAGCCACCTTCCCTTGTCAAGGGAAGGAATCGCCTTGATTGAGCTTTATTAATAATTTTCAACAGCTACTATCTAACTCTCATGCTTTATCTTCTTCGCATCTTCCAACTGCCATTACTTGTACTTGCTACAGCAGTTTTTTTAGCCTCTTTTTCTTTTTCCCAAACAAAGCCCGCGAGCAATGCAACTACTTCTTCAAATTCCTGGTTTTCTTCTTGCAAGTATTCGGGTTTGAAATAACGTTCAATGAATTTCGTATCAAATTTCCCTTCCATAAAAGCGGGTTGCTTTACCGCCCACTTACCAAATTGCAACGTAGTCTTTATGCCTTTGATGTGATACTCGTCGATGGCTCTGCAAAGCCGTTCTATAGCCTCTTCACGTGTTGCGGAATGTACTACTAGTTTCGCCAACATGGGATCGTAGAAAATGGGAATATCCTGACCTTGTTCATATCCGTCATCTACACGTACACCCGGGCCTTTGGGAGTCATATACAATTCCAATTTTCCGGTATCAGGCAAGAAATTATTCAAGGGATCTTCTGCACAAACACGCAATTCTATCGAGTGACCATTGATCTCTAGATCCTTTTGCGAGAAAGAAAGTTTTTCGCCACGTGCTATCAATATTTGTTCTTTCACCAAATCTTTTCCTGTTATCATTTCTGTCACACAATGCTCTACCTGCAAGCGCGTATTCATTTCCAGAAAATAAAAACTCAAATCTTCATCTACCAAAAACTCTACCGTTCCTGCTCCGTGATATTTACAGCTACGAGCCACGTTCACCGCACTTTCTCCCATCGCCTTTCTAATGTCGGGCGTGAGACAACTTGATGGTGCTTCCTCTATTAATTTTTGGTGACGACGTTGTATAGAACATTCCCTTTCAAAAAGATAAACGTAGTTGCCGTGTTGGTCACCGAGTAGTTGTATTTCAATATGCTTAGGTGCGCCCACATATTTTTCCATAAAAACGGCATCATCGCCAAAAGCACTCATCGCCTCACTTTTAGCTGTGCGCATTTGCTCTTCTAATTGGCTGGCATCTTCCACCACACGCATGCCTTTACCACCGCCACCTGCTGAAGCTTTTATCAAAACAGGATAACCAATTTTATCAGCTATTGTTCTTGCTTCTTCAATAGCTTCTATAGGATCTTCTGTTCCTGGCACCATCGGTACGTTGAATTTCTTAGCAGCTTGTTTCGCGGCTATTTTACTTCCCATCATTTCAATGCTATAAGCACTTGGTCCGATGAAGATGATACCTGCGTCTGCACATGCTTTAGAGAAACTAGCATTCTCACTCAAAAAACCATAACCGGGATGAATGGCATCAGCTCCTTTCTGTTTTGCCACTTCAATTATTTTATCTGCACGCAAGTACGATTGTGCAGACGGTGCAGGGCCAATACAAACAGCTTCATCAGCATAACGAACAAATGGCATTTCTCTATCAGCTTCAGAATAGACCGCAACAGTCTTTATTCCCATTTCTTTTGCAGAACGCATCACACGCAAGGCTATCTCGCCACGATTGGCAACAAGTATTTTTTGCATAGGAAGGCAAAGGTAGGGTTTGTAAAAAAGAAAGAATCCAAATATTAGGATTACAAATAACTCTCTTCTTCTGTCTTCAAAATATCTTTCTGCACCAAAATCTTATGGTATGCAGAATGGCGTATATACTTGCGCGTAATGAAATAAGATAATGCTGTCACTAACATCAGCGGAACAAACAATGTATAGCCACCAGTAATCTCTGCTAAAAGAAATATTGCTGTAAGGGGCGCGTGCATTATACCGGCGAGTACCCCAGCCATTGCCACGATGATAAAGTTAGGAATGTTGAGAGTGTAGTAACCTGAATAATTAATTCCATAAGCAAACACAAAACCTACCAACCCACCCATGATTAGCGATGGGGCAAACGTACCACCATTTCCACCGGCTGCAATTGTAAGAGAAGCTGTGAAAGCTTTAAAAAGGATCATCAATATGCAGACTAGCATAATGACCAAAGGCTTATTGCCGGGAATGTGTAGAAAAGTATGCTTAACTGTTATTTCATAGTTTCCTTTTAGCAATTGTGCGATGAGGCTATACCCTTCTCCGTAAAGATGCGGTAAGAAAAAAATGATGATACATAATGGGATGCCTGCCATCAACCAGGTTTTCCAACTTTGTTTCCTCTTGAAAAAAAAGTGCTCTATTCCTTCTAAAATATTCGTAGTATAAACCGAAACAAACCCACAAAGCAAGCCCAGCAAAATATAAAATGGTATCGCCTCTAAATTCCAACCATTAATGGCAAGAAAAATGAATTTATCAGGATAGATGATTTGCGAGAGTACCGTTGCTGTGGCAGTAGATATCAATAACGGTATCAACGTTGGTATTTTAAAATCGATCATTAACACTTCAAGAGCGAAGATGATTCCTGCAATAGGCGAATTAAAAACCGCAGCAATACCACTCGCCACACCACAAGCCAGAAGTAGTGTTGTATCACGATAGGAAAGTCGCATATCTTTAGCCGTGTTAGAACCGATAGCCGCACCGGTAGCCACGATCGGAGCTTCCAGACCAGTAGAACCACCAAATGCTGCCGTCACTGCACTCGTAAGTAGTTGTCCAAAAATATGTCGCTTCGGTATCTGCGCCTTTTGTGTAAAAATACTTTGTACAATGAACCCTACACCACGGTTAAGCCGCCCTCCCCAAAGTTTATAAATTAAGAAAAAAGAAAGCCCCGTACCAATCAGCGGAAAAGTTGCACTCAGCCAGTTACTATTCATCATATCATTCAGTTGCGACACCTTATGTTCCACAAACTGCACTGACATTTTCAATGCTACAGCCGCAAACGCCGACAACGCACCCACTATCACACTTATAATAATGAGGAAGTTTCGATGCTTGATGTACTTACTACGTAGGCGTTCTGCGTGAATAATAAAGCGGCTGATGCGAGGCTGCATGGCTGCAAAGGTCAGTAACAAAGCTTGGAAA
>CBFGYQ010000092.1:0-7232 GCA_965652995.1 uncultured bacterium | reverse complement strand
TCATTAGACTCATGTTCCAGTAGATTTAACCATACAATGAGTTATAAATTAATTTCCTCGACTACATTTCCATAAACCACAAATACGCGATCGTTCTTATTGGGCTTTATGGTGTATGAACCAGTAAGACTCCCAAAGGAGGGTAGCAAAAAGCAATTGTTTGAAAAATAAAAACAAGGCAGTTTTACTCGTTGCCGTGCTTTCCCTAACAAAATGACATTTGGATGTACATGACCTGCAAAAACTATTTTCTCTTTATTGTCTTCTATTGATGTGTGAGAATAGATGAAATGCTCATCTTCCAAGTATTCATCAACAAGCACTACTCCAATCCTTGCAAAAAAACTACTATCTATAGTATCATGATTGCCTTTTACCAAAGTGAATTCTGTACCACTGAATGCATTAATGAAATTTTCAAAATGCATCCATTCGCTATTGATAGCACTATGAAATAGATCGCCTAGAAAATAGACCTTTTTAGGTTGTAGGGTAATAAGGAGTTGTGAGAGATTTTGATAATCTTTTCGCTGTGATAATGGAGGTAAGTTGATGCCGCTTTTAGTAAAATGCTTTGCTTTGCCTAGATGCACGTCGGCTACAACCAGCAGTTCTTCATCAGGTTTGTAAAGGGCTTTTTGTGGCAGGAGTAGGAAGTTTTTTCCGCTAAGACTTATTTGCATTTTGTGCTGACGAAGATAGCTATTGTGCTGACTCGCTAAAAGGTTATGCTTAATTCGTTCACATCTGTACTCATTTTAGATTCCGAAATAAATATTATTGTTCTGAGCGAGTCTCCTACAAGGGACTCGCTCACAGGTAGTGTTTCCTTAACTACACTAGCTTATCCCCACCAATTATCTTCCTCCAATTCCATCCATGATGTAACAAAGTAGACGCCTTGCATTCCGGTTTCATAATATCTGGCAGAGCTATGAGGATAGCTGACAATATCTTTGGCAAGCATCCATTTTTTGCTACAAGGGTTGTTGTGGATATATCCCAGTTTCTGAGATAAAAATTTTCGACTGCTACATTCTTTCACTTCAAAAGAGTTTTCAAACACTTCATGAACTTTATTTCTCTTTTTATCACTTGCGCTCACTCCCTGACGCAGTATATGTAAAAGTTGCTCCTTTTCAGACGTTCTCAACCTGTCAACAATTCCGTAAGCGAGAAACCTTTTACCGTTACCTATTATTGTATTCAACCTTTTGCCGGAAAATTTATAAGCTATCAAAAGATGAATATGATTGGGCATGATAACATAGCCTACAATTTTAATGTTTATAGTTTGCAGATAATCAAACCATTTATAAATGAGATCGTGAGTCTTCGAAATTTCAAATAAGGGCAGCCATTTATAGCATGTGAACGTGATGAAATAATATCCTGAATCTTTGATTTCAGATTTTCTTATTGCCATAGATAGGGTGAAGTTATAGCTTATGTCTTGTTCGAGTCTTTATGTCTTGTTCGAGTCTCCTGCAAGGAACTCGAACAGACTCGCGCAGGATGGAAGAACGGAAAAAATAAGTGTGCATTTATATCCGTTATTGGAGCTTTGCTTTTCTAGCGTGCAACGTGCGCGAGTCCCTTGCAGGAGACTCGCGCAGGACGGGAAAGATAGGGTGAAGTTATAGCTTATGTCTTGTTCGAGTCTCCTGCAAGGAACTCGAACAGACTCGCGCAGGACGGAAGAACGGAAAAAATAAGTGTGCATTTATATCCGTTATTGAGTTCTTACTTTTTCTAGCGTGCAATGTGCGCGAGTCCCTTGCAGGAGACTCGCGCAGGACGGGAAAGTTATAGCTTATGTCTTGTTCGAGTCTCCTGCAAGGGACTCGAACAGACTCGCGCTGAACGGGCTTATATTGTAACCCACTTATGTCTGCATCTATATCCGTTATTGGAGCTTTTGCTTTTCATAGCGTGCGCGATTCCCTTGCAGGAGACCCGCGCAGAACGGAAACAGTTTTGTATCAGTGACAATTTTTTATTTATCCCCAACTCATTTAAAAATCCACTTGTCTTTGTTTAATAGTTTGGGAAACCTTATTATATTTGAATCCGTTTGAAAAATAACAACAGTTTACACATGAAAAATAAGTTTACTTCGTTTTTGGTAGCAACGTTAGTTCTAACATTTATTGGTATAAAATCTTTTGCACAAGTATTGCCATGCCCTATAAATATTGACTGGGAACTAGGTGATACGACAGGCTGGCTGGCTTTTGCTGGAGGTCCTACCTCACCTCCCGCGGCATCATTGCCGGGCGGTGTTGTGACAGGGCCAAACCCACCATTACCAGGTACGGTACTCCAAACCTCTATAACTACCCCTGTACCTGGTTTTGTAACTGGTAGGCACACTATTACTAATACTGCTATGGCTGCTGACCCGTATGGTGGGTTTGCAGTGGTGCCTCCGGGAGGGGGTCAGAATGCTTTTAAATTGGGAGATGATAATAGTAACAATGGGGGGGAAAAAGTAAGTTTTACATTTACTGTACCAGCGACGGATGATTATGCTATAAAGATTATGTATGCTGTGGTTATTGAAAACCCTCCAGGACATGATCCACAGGAAATGCCACGCCTTACGATAAGTGTTAAGGATGTTAATGGAAATACAGTAAAAGACGGATGTTATGACAGGAATTTTATTGCTGGTGGTGATTTGCCTGGATTTATTGATGTGGGAGGTGTTCAATATAAGGATTGGACTGAATTAACACTTAACTTAAAAGGTACTGCTAACCAAACATTGACACTTGAAATTACTACTGGAGACTGTTCTCTTGGTGGTCACTTTGGCTACGGATATTTCGATGTTTTTGAGTGTTCTACCATCGAAAAAATCGTAATGGATTCTTGTAATCTAGACCGTAAAGGAGCTTATTTAACAGCACCTCCGGGCTATATGACCTATGAATGGTACAATAGTGATTATTCACAATTTATTGATACCGGAAGGTTTGTTGCATTCCAACCACTTACTACAACCCCTGATTTTTATAATGTAGTGTGTATTCCGTACCCATCTGTAAGTTTTTGTAATGATACTTTTGAAACTGATCTGTTGGCAAATATTAATATTGATAAATTGGATTTTACTTGTACCGAACCAAATGCAGGTATATCATTGAATGTAAATGCTATCGGTGGTCAAGGAGCGTTGTCCTACGCTTGGACTGAATACAATGGTGGTAATACGTTGAGTTGTACATCTTGTGCCACACCTACAGCCACTACACCTGTTTCAGATTTCTATAAAGTGTTAGTTTCAGATGATGCGGGTTGTAAAAAATCTGAAATAGCTTCTGTAGGTGTAAATGAAAATGCATTGGATGCTAAAGATGATTTTGTATTCTGTCATCCTGGTTATACCTCTCTTGATGTTACACCTTCGGGTCCGCTACCTATTGAGCCTGTAACTTGTGGAACCGGTACAGCTTGTCCAACCCCTACTTTACTTGAGGTAAGGACTGAATTTAGAGATGCAATTAATGGTAAATCAGATACTTCTACTGTTCTTAATCCTTTTGCTGCTCAGTATTCTTCGGGTCATATGCAATTCATTTTGAAATGGGAAGATTTGTATAAAGCTCGTTTAAGATATGGAACATTGACAAGTTTAGGTTTTGAAATTGTAGATCCCGGTGCAGTTAACTTTGACAACTTCACGATTTCTCTTGCATGTACTAAATTATCAGCACTTAGTGATTTTGTAACTAACACCACAGTAGTTTACACAGGCGTACCACCTACCACATTACCTACTGCCGGTTGGAACGATTTCACTTTCGATCAGCCATTCAATTGGGATACAGCACAAAACATCATAGTTGATATTTGTTTTTCTAACGCCGTTACAAGCACTCCTGCTACAGTAATTGCATTAAATACAGGAAGTACTGACGCTATAATGGACTACACCAACGCCATTGGAGCTAATGTATGTGCAACTGATCCGGCAGAAGTAAGAAAATATTATACGGGAAGACCTTCTATGCGTTTTGGTTATTGCAAATCACCAGACAGACCGTTTGACTATTTGTGGACACCTGGTACATTCTTATCAGATTCTACAGCGAAAGACCCTATAGCATATATTACGGAGACCACTAAATATTATATCACAAGTATAGGTGGTAGTGATTGTCCATTGATTGACAGTGTTACAGTTACAGTACCTATCCATGATTATGTGGTTTACCCTCTAGACACTACAGTTTGTTTGGATGAGCCTTTCTTGATGACAGCTTCAGGTACCTTCTCTTCTGTTGAATGGTTTGATTATGATCCGCTAACGAATGTGTTTAGTACACCTCCAAGCGAATTGAGCTGTAATAATTGCCCTAATCCTATAGCATTGCCAAGAGACAGCATGATGTATGCAGTAGTTTATACAGATAAAGATGCTTGTACCGATACGTTCTATGTGAATGTGAATGTGAAACCATTACCACCTGTTAAGATCGTAAACAATGATACTGTGATAAAATATGGAACTGACATCATGTTATTAGCACAAGGTGCATACTTGTACACTTGGACACCAAGCAGTTCTCTGTCTAATCCTAACATTGTAAATCCTATGGCATCGCCGTTAGATCCTACGTTGTATGTAGTATATGGTATAGGTGAAAATGGTTGTCGCAAATTAGATTCTGTGATGGTAGATATAGATTACAGTACAAATCTATTTGTACCTACAGCTTTCAGTCCGAATGGGGATGGTAAAAATGATGTGTTTAGAGTTTCAAATATTACTTTTCAAAGGTTACAAGAATTTAAAGTATTCAACCGCTGGGGTCAAGAAATATTTAGCACTACAGACATCAGATCAGGATGGGATGGAAGCTGGAGAGGTCAGCCACAGGATATGGGTGTTTATCAATACATCATAAAAGTATCTAGCCCGGATGGCATCATAAAAACATATAAAGGAGATGTGACCTTGGTAAGGTAACGTTTCGAATATCAGACAGAAAAATCCTGCAATCGACTTGCAGGATTTTTTTATTATTGGAAGTTTAAGTACAGGATTTATTTGTTTGTTCTGTTCTATTTTTGATGAGATGATAAATGACTCTAACGATACTATAGCAGCAATTGCGACAGCATCTGGTATTGGGGCAATTGGTATGATTCGGCTAAGTGGTAATGATGCAATCGATATTGCAGATAAAATCTTTAAAGGGAAAAAGCTAACTGATCAAAAAACGCATACAATTCATTTCGGACACATAGTTAGTTTTGATTTGAATAATGAATTAGCCTCTGAAATAATTGATGAAGTAGTAGTATCCATTTATAGAAATCCTAAAAGCTATACAGGCGAAGACACGATTGAAATTAGCGGACATGGATCACCGTTTGTCTTGAGTAAAATCTTAAATGCATGTTTGCAAGCTGGTGCACGATTAGCAAAGCCGGGCGAATTTACACAACGCGCCTTCTTTAATGGTAAATTGGATCTTACACAAGCAGAAGCCGTTGCTGACCTGATAGCTGCAGATAGTAATGCTGCACAACAAACTGCTCTTAAACAATTGCGTGGTGGATTTTCAAATGACTTAAAATTCTTACGAGAGCAACTTATACATTTTGCTGCATTGATAGAGTTAGAACTTGATTTTTCGGAAGAAGATGTTGAGTTTGCCGATCGCGAACAACTTTCTAAGCTTATTCGAGAGTTGAAAATCAAGACTAAAGCATTATCAGATTCTTTTAAACTTGGAAATGTAATTAAGAACGGCGTAAGTGTAGCAATAATTGGTAAACCAAATGCAGGAAAATCAACATTGCTCAATGCTTTGTTGAATGAAGAAAGAGCTATTGTGAGCGAAATCGCAGGTACTACAAGAGATACAATCGAAGAAACATTAAACATAAACGGAATCTTGTTTAGACTTATTGATACTGCAGGTATTCGTGAACACTCAACCGATACTATCGAAAACCTTGGGATAGAACGGAGCAAGGAAAATGCAGAAAAGGCCAATCTTATCATACATCTTATCGACAATATAAAAGATAAAAAGAGTGCTAGTTGGTTAGAGCCCTTTTCTGAAAAAACAATCACTGTTTTAAATAAAATAGACTTAGCAACTTCTTCTTCTACTGAAAGTGAGAATGCACTGTTGCTTTCTGCCAAAGAAAAGATTGGAATAGAAGAATTAAAGCAAGCTATGTATGATAGGGTATTGACTAAAGAAATGAATACAGAAAACACCATTGTTACGAATGCACGTCACTATGCTATTTTACAAAAAGTTCAGGAATGTTTAAGTGAGATAGAGCTGGGTATGGAGCAAGATATCAGTGGCGAACTACTTGCGCTTGATATACGAAGATGTTTACATTTTCTTGGTGAAATAACAGGAGAAGTAGAAGTGGATAGAGATATTCTTGGAACGATATTCGGTAAGTTTTGTATTGGAAAGTAGTTAATACAATTAACAGCAAGCAAAAGAAAACAAAAGCTACTACCAACAAGATTTTCAGAGCAATCAAACAATTCTTGGTTGCTTTTTTTATTGCTTTTACTGCACAATTCTTGTCTTTTATTTGTCTTTTTTACTATCGGAGTGACAAAAAAAAGACAACTTTTTATATTTCAATTTATCTAATGTCCACTTCTGTCCTCTAAAATGGACAGCTAATACATCACGAAAATATTTCCAAAAAATTTCGTTGCTCAAAACTCAAAGCAGATAACGCTTTGGTAAAATGCTGTTGCCTTTTTCTGCTTTTAGCTGCCGTACCTATTCGTGTTTTCGCATCACATTAGCTTCCTAAAACTAAACGAGATGGC
Source organism: uncultured bacterium (assembly GCA_965652995.1). Classification (GTDB taxonomy): domain Bacteria; phylum Bacteroidota; class Bacteroidia; order Chitinophagales; family Chitinophagaceae; genus JAFIGV01. The sequence continues at coordinate 409 of CBFGYQ010000092.1, read as the reverse complement.
AGAATACAAACGAGTGTGCAACTATTGTCAGAAAGATTTCATTGCACAGAAATACAATACAAAAAGCTGTTCTAACAGATGTGCGAGCCTTAGCTACAAGATGAAAGTCAGGCAGGATAAGCAAAATATGTTCAACGACAATGAGACTTACAAAAGATTATTGAATAAAATCACTCTATCAGTTGAACGAATAGAACAAGTATTGGAATTACATGGTATTAAGCAACAGATTTCAAGCGAAGATTTATTAACTACTGACAAGTATTGCGAGTTAATGAATATTCATCCCCGCACTTTAAGACGTATGATAGAGCGTAAAGAAGTTGAAGTAACCAAGCAGGGAAATAAAATTCTCATTCCTAAAAATCAATTATTGTCTAACAAATAAAAATTCAAAACTATGAGAGTG
>CBFGYQ010000091.1:0-7287 GCA_965652995.1 uncultured bacterium | reverse complement strand
CGTTGAAGGAGTTCCTTAAATGTTGTCGCGTATTTTTTCTCGCTGAATTTATTAGCAACCAATCCGATAAGTCTGGTAAGAAGATTGGCTAATGGTTTTTTCAAGAGCAATGCCACCAAAATAATTGCCACACACCAAAGAATGTGCGTTAGCGGCTCTCCGCCGATTTTTATTTTAGATAATTGTGTTAGGTAGGTTTTCATTTACACGGCAACATTAAAATCTCTCAATGCATCATTAAGGCTCGTTTTCAAATCAGTTGATGGTTTACGCTGACCAATGATTAGCGCACAACTAACACCATATTCTCCTGCGTTGAATTTTTTGCTGTACGTACCCGGTATCACCACACTTCTAGTCGGCACACGACCTTTCATTTCTATCGGTTCGCTACCACTTACGTCTATGATCTTTGTGGACTGCGTCAATACTACATTCGCTCCTAATACTGCTTCTTTTTCTACCACCACACCTTCTACTACAATACACCTTGAGCCAATAAAACATCCATCTTCAATGATAACAGGCGATGCTTGCAAGGGTTCTAACACACCGCCAATTCCTACGCCACCACTTAAGTGAACACCTTTACCAATTTGTGCACAAGATCCTACAGTTGCCCAAGTATCTACCATCGTTCCTTCATCTACATATGCGCCGATGTTTACATAAGACGGCATCAACACCACATTTTTCGCTAGATATGCACCATAACGAGCCACAGCATGAGGCACAGCACGAACGCCCAACGAAGCATAGTTACTCTTCAAAAGCATTTTATCATAAAATTCAAAAGGAGCAATTTCCCAAGTCTGCATTTGCTGAATACCGAAGTAGAGAAGTATGGCTTGCTTCACCCATTCATTCACCTTCCAGCCATCTGCTGTAGGCTCAGCCACGCGCAGTCTGCCCTTGTCCACTTCTTCTATTATTTGCTTTATTGCATCTTTATAATCTTCATCTTTTATGAGTTCCCTGTCTGTGTAAGCTTTCTGTATTTTTTCTTGTAAAGGATGCATAATGTGTATTTTTTGAACTGCGAAAATAATAAAGGTGGTACGGAGATTATTATAAAAAATTGGAAAAGAAATTTGGTGAAATCAAAGCGGTGCTTATCTTTGCACTCCCTTAAGGGAGCATAGCTCAGCTGGTTTAGAGCATCTGCCTTACAAGCAGAGGGTCCGCGGTTCGAACCCGTGTGCTCCCACAGAGAAAGCCTCGCAATTTGCGAGGTTTTTATATTTAGCTTCTTGACAACAAAAAAGCGACAGAATCCCTCCCATCGCTTTTTGAATTTTGAATTTATTCTACGCATCAATCCTCGCGTACTTCGCATGGCTTTCGATGAATTCGCGACGTGGAGCCACTTCATCACCCATCAACATTGCAAAAATACGATCCGCTTCTGCGGCACTTTCAATCGTCACTTGTTTTAAAGTACGTGTAGCAGGATTCATGGTGGTTTCCCAAAGCTGTTCTGCATTCATCTCACCAAGACCCTTGTATCGTTGTATATGTACGCTGTCTTCTTTACCACCAGCTAATTTCTCTACCCACATCTTACGATCTTCTTCATTCCACGCATATTCTGCTTCTCTTCCTTTCTTCACCAAATACAATGGAGGCTGCGCGAGATATACATAACCTTGTTCCACCAACTCCTTCATATAACGGAAGAAGAACGTAAGAATCAATGTCGCAATATGAGAGCCATCCACATCGGCATCAGTCATGATGATGATCTTGTGATAACGAAGTTTCGTAAGGTTTAATGCTTTCGGGTCTTCAGGAGTTCCCATTGTAACGCCCAAAGCTGTAAACATATTTTTGATCTCTTCGTTTTCGTAGATCTTGTGTTCTTGTGCTTTTTCTACATTCAATATTTTACCACGCAAAGGAAGAATCGCTTGGAATGTACGATCACGGCCTTGCTTAGCCGTACCACCAGCCGAATCACCTTCCACCAAATACAATTCGCAACGCTCAGGATCGCGGTCAGAACAGTCAGCCAATTTCCCCGGCATACCACCACCTGTTAATACACTTTTACGCTGTACTAGTTCGCGAGCCTTACGAGCTGCAGCACGAGCTTGCGCTGCAAGAATCACTTTATCAATAATAAGTTTTGATTCCTTCGGATGCTCTTCTAAATAGGCTTCCAACACACGACTCACACATACATCCACTACACCCATCACTTCGTTATTGCCTAGTTTGGTTTTTGTTTGTCCTTCGAATTGTGGTTCAGGAACTTTCACAGAAATGATGGCACTCAACCCTTCACGGAAGTCATCTCCCGTGATTTCCACTTTAGCCTTTTCGAATAATTTGTTCTTATCTCCATAAGATTTAAAAACTCTTGTTATAGAACGGCGGAAACCTGCAACGTGTGTACCACCTTCGATGGTGTTGATGTTATTAACGTAGGAGAAAATATGCTCGTTGTAAGAAGTATTATAGCTCAACGCCACATCTACCGCTACATTGCTATCAGCATCATGTCCTTCTACATAAATCGGCTGAGCTAATAATGGGTCACGTTTTCCGTTTTTATCCAGCATTTGCACGAATTCTATAATACCACCCTCGCTGTAATATGTTTCTTCTATGTTCTTACCATCTTCGTTTTGTTCACGTTCATCAATCAAAACAATACGAATACCCTTATTCAAATAAGAAAGCTCACGCAAGCGACCTGCAAGTATCTCGCGATTGTAAACGGGTTCTTTAAAGATGGAATTATCCGGCAAGAAATGTTGCTGTGTACCGCGTTTATCTGTAGTTCCTATTTCACGAACTGAATATTGAGGAATACCTTTCGAATATTCTTGTTCAAAGATCTTTCCCTCGCGAAAAACAGTGGTGTGCATCATGCTGCTTAATGCATTCACGCAACTTACACCCACACCGTGCAAACCACCGGAAACCTTATAGCTATCCTTATCAAACTTACCACCGGCGTGCAATACAGTCATTACAACTTCCAACGCGCTACGACCTTCTTTGGGGTGAATGCCCGTAGGAATACCACGACCATCATCTTGTACACTGATAGAATTATCGTTGTGTATTGTAACAAAAATATTTTTACAATGCCCTGCAAGTGCCTCGTCAATAGAGTTATCCACCACCTCATACACCAAATGGTGCAATCCTTTCACGCCGATATCACCTATGTACATCGCCGGACGCTTACGCACGGCTTCCAAACCTTCTAATACTTGAATACTGCCGGCATCGTATCCTGTCGGCGACTTTAAAACTTCATTTTCTGTGCTCATAAATTGTATAAAAATCTGAAGTGGTTGGTGAGGGAAATTTCTTTAAAAGACCACCTCGATATTTGCTGCTTTTGTCATTCAAAAACAACGTTGCAAATGTAATGAAAAAATGCCTTATAAGCAAAGGAAATATCTGTTTATTGAAGCAGCCGAAAGCCTCTATTTTAGAGCATTCTACGAGAAATCGCCATTTATTATTTGAGCTAAGTAAACAACAGCTGATTTTCACTCTTCATTTCAAACGGTATTCTTTTAAAACTCATTGAATAAGCCTAGGCTTCCGGTTGGGTTGGGAGCTCTTGTATTTCCACAAATTTTATCCTTAACTTAAGGAAAATTTTTACTTCTATATGAAGATACAAGATATAAAAGTGATGAACGGACCTAACTATTGGTCGTCGAGAAGACACAAGCTTATCGTAATGCTTCTTGATTTGGAGGAACTCGAAGAAAAGCCAACCAACCTCATACCCGGCTTTTTAGAGCGATTGAAAAAATTAATCCCCTCGCTTTACGATCATCGTTGTTCCGAAGGTGTACCTGGTGGTTTTTTCACACGTGTAGAAGAAGGCACTTGGATGGGGCATGTGATAGAACATATTGCCTTAGAAATACAAACGCTTGCCGGCATGGATACCGGTTTTGGAAGGACTCGCGAAAGCGATAAGAAAGGTGTTTATCACGTGGTGTTTTCCTATTTAGAAGCAAAAGCAGGCGAATACACGGCATACGAATCTGTAAAGATCGTAGAAGCATTGATCAACGGAGAGGAGTATGACATAGAAGCCACCATACAAAAGCTGCGCGAGATACGTGAAGAAGACAGGCTGGGCCCGAGCACAGGCTCTATTGTAGAAGAAGCACACAGGAGAAAAATACCCTGGATACGTCTGAACGGAAGTTCACTGGTGCAATTGGGATATGGCGTAAATCAGCAAAGGATACGCGCCACTATTGCCAGCACTACCAGCAGCATAGCCGTAGAAATAGCCTGTGATAAAGAAGAAACCAAGGAACTTTTGGAAGCATCTGAAATACCTGTACCACGCGGCAAAATCATTCGTAGTGAAGAAGAGATGGAGGATGCAATAAAACGCATCGGTTATCCTATAGTACTAAAACCTGTGAATGGCAACCATGGAAAAGGGGCAACAACCAATATCAAAACTTGGGAAGATGCTTTGGTGGCTTTAGAAGCAGCACAGAAATATTCTCGTGGTGTGATCTGTGAGAAATTTATTACAGGGAGAGACTTTCGTGTATTGGTCATCAATTACAAATTCGTGGCGGCAGCGTTGCGCACACCAGCATCTGTGATGGGTGATGGAGCAAGTACTATTCAAGAATTAATTGATAATGTGAATAGTGACCCTCGTCGTGGTTATGGACATGAAAAAGTATTGACCTCTATCAAGGTGGATCATTTTACCATGGATATTCTCAACAAGAAAGAATATACTTTGGAGACTATATTGCCCAACGGCGAAGAGCTTTGGCTAAAACCAACTGCCAACTTGAGTACAGGAGGGACAGCAACTGATGTAACAGATTTTGTGCATCCCAGCAATATTTTCATGTGCGAAAGAATCGCAAAGATCATCGGACTGAATATCTGCGGTATAGACATCATGGCTGAAGACCTTTCGCAGCCTATCGAAGAAAATGGTGGTGCAGTACTTGAGGTAAATGCTGCTCCGGGATTCCGTATGCACTTGGAGCCTACCGAGGGTTTACCAAGAAATGTGGCAGAGCCTGTTGTTGATATGCTCTATCCTCCCGGTTCTACAGCACGCATTCCGATCATTGCAGTATCAGGTACAAATGGCAAAACAACTACCACACGCATGATCGCACACATTGTAAAACAAATGGGTTATAAAGTAGGCTATACAACAACTGATGGCGTTTACATACAAAACCAAATGATGGTACGTGGTGATTGCACAGGCCCGAAATCTGCCGAATTTGTATTAAGAGATCCTACTGTTGATTTTGCAGTACTAGAATGTGCTCGTGGTGGTATTCTAAGAGCAGGATTAGGATTTCACAATGCAGACATCGCTGTAATAACGAATGTAGCCGCAGACCATCTTGGCTTACAAGGAATAGATACTTTAGAAAAACTGGCTCGTGTAAAAGCAGTAGCGGCCAATACTGTTCCGGAATCGGGGCATGTAATACTAAATGCAGATGATGATCTCGTTTACAAGATGAAGGATGAAGTACGCGGAAAAGTGTCCCTTTTTTCCTTAGAAGAAAATAACCCTCGCATATTTGAGCATTGTAAACAAGGAGGAATCGCCGCTATTTACGAACACGGCTACATCACCATACAAAAAGGTAGCTGGAAAATACGTGTAGAGAAAGTGACTGATATTCCTATTACTTTCTCCGGCAAAGCCATTTTCAACATTGCCAATACACTTGCCGCAACACTTGCCGCATATCTATCCGATTTCAAAACTGAAGACATTCGTCAAGCACTACACACATTCATTCCTTCGCCGGCAATGACACCGGGCAGGATGAACATGTTCCATTTCAAAGACTATAATGTAATGCTGGATTATGCGCACAATACACATGGGTTACAAGCTATAGGAAAATTCGTAGACGCTCAGGATGCAGCAGTAAAAGTGGGAATCATTGCAGGTGTAGGAGATAGAAGAGATGAGGACATTATTTCTTTAGGAGAAGAATCTGCAAAGATCTTTGATGAGATAATCATTAGACAAGATAAAAACCTACGCGGCAGAACTGAAGAAGAGATGATTCGACTGATATCGGAAGGTATTCGCAATATAAAACCTACAATGGATATTAAAGATTTCAGAAAAGAAAGTGATGCTATAGACTATGCTATGCAAAATGCACGTAAAGATTCTTTCATCGTTATCATCAGCGATGTAGTACCCGATGCGCTAGACCAGGTGAAACGCTACAAGGATGTAGAAGATGGTGTGGTGATAGAGGAGGTGTGATTATTAAAACATACAACATAGAAAAGTCCAATGTTCTGTTTATAACATTGGACTTTTTACAAAGGTTCTTTGCTACTTCTTTCTTCTTTTTTTCTTTACTTTTTTCTCTTCTAACAGATATACTTTTCGCATAGCAATATCAGTATTGGGTCTGTCTGCTTGTCCTCTTGGCATTTGCGATATTTTTTCCACTACATCCATTCCTTCCAATACCATTCCGTACACTGTATAGTTACCATCCAGAAATGCAGTACCTCCTTGTGTTTTATAAACCTCGCGCTGTAGCGGTGTAAAGGTTCTTCCGTTTTTTTGTGCGAGCATATCCAATTCCTGATCTGTATATTTCTTTCCTGTAACGATGTAGAACTGACAGGCTGAAGATGCTTTTTCAGGATTGTTATCTCTTGCCATTCCTACCGCACCATAACAGTGGTATGCACTATCATTTATTTCTGCAGGCACACGATAGCCCAGCTCGCCTTCGCCAAGCATTTGTCCCGGCTGGGCTTGTTTGGATTTGGGATCACCACCCTGTATCACAAAGTTGGGAATGACGCGATGGAAGAGTGTACTGTCAAAAAACTTTTGCTTCACCAGTTTTACCATATTATCTCTGTGCAGCGGTGTGTAGTCATAAAGTGCCATCACTATTCGTCCGCTGTCGGTTTCTATCACAACTTTATTTGTTTGAGCATTCAATGATAGGCTTGTGATAAGCGTTAATAGAATTAAAGAGATTTTTTTCATTTGCTGATTTGATTTTAGTAAATATGATGCGCTAAATTAGCTTAATAATAATAGCAATGGGCATACTAAAACAGGCTAATAAAATTGTAAATCTTTTACCGGACTGGCCCTGGAATTATTTTGACCGCGAGCCTAACCCTCAATTCAATCCTGCCAAGGAAATTTCTGAAAGGGAAGAACCGGCACATTCTGAAAGGGAAGAACCGGCACATTCTGTTTACACGATATTCAACTACAATAATACCGTACTTAGTGAAAATAAAACTACAGATGAAAGT
>CBFGYQ010000090.1:0-7397 GCA_965652995.1 uncultured bacterium | reverse complement strand
ACGATCACCAGCGATTTTTCCCAAACAAAAAACATGGCTTTGCTTTCAGAAAAAATAAAATCGAAAGGGAAATTTTATTTTATGAAGGAAGATAAAGTGCGTATCGAATACACATCTCCATACAGCTACCTTATGGTGATGAACAAAGGACAAATACTCGTGAAAGATGAACAAAAAACGAGTCGTATCAATGCGAAGAGCAGTAAAGCAATGCAATCTGCAAATCGTATCATGCTGGATTGCATGCGTGGAACTGTGTTGAGCAATCCTGATTTTAATGCTGCGGTATTCGAGAACGGAAGTGATTACCTTGTTTCTCTTTCTCCAAAGACCGATGCGATGAAAAAGATGTTTCAGAATATTGAAGTTTATTTGGCTAAAAAAGGACTGGATGTTTCACGTCTTACCATGAAGGAAAGAGGAGGAGACGTTACTGATATGTTCTTCACCAATACCAAACATAATAATGCTCTCAATGAAACCTTATTTAAGGTTAAGTAGTTTTTTATTGCTCTTAGCAGGTTTGTTCTCCTGCGGCAAGCCCTATAAAGATCTTGTGGCGCAACCACAGGTTGTTTTTTCCGCATTGCGCTTTACACCGGCATTCGAACGAGAACTTTATCGTTGTTTGGTAGATGGGAAATTTTTGTTGAAGAAATTTCATCTAAGTGGTTTACTGTTGTTTAAAAAAATGGAGGACGGTACTACAAGAGTTGTTTTTCAAAATGAAATGGGTATAAGTTTTTTCGATTTTGAATGGAATGAGAAAGACGAATTTAAGGTGAATAGCATAATGGAACGACTGAACAAACCTGCAGTAATAAAAACATTACAAAAAGACATACAACTACTTTTATTGAAAGGGTTAGATAAGACAACAGAGAGATCTTTTCAGAAAAATGATCTTCACTACAATCGTTTTTCCCTTGAAAATGGATTTGTATATTATATTTCAAATCAGGAAAAATTGTTGCGTGTAGAAAATGCAGGAAAGAAAATCGTTACAACAATCACTATTGGCGACAAGGCTACAAATAGTTCAATGCCGGAATCTGCTTTTTTCAAACATCATAAGGCTAACTTTACCATTCAACTCACCAAAATAGTAAATGATGCTGATGAATGATTTTTATACGCTACATGATGTCGCTACAGAGGAAACATCATTTAAAGGAAAAATCGTTTTCAACCCTACTCACGATATTTTTAAAGGTCATTTTCCTAGCCAACCTGTGGTACCGGGAGTCTGCACTATGCAAATAGTAAAAGAAATCGTTGAACAACAACTAGGCAGAAAACTCATTATCAACAATGCTCCGCAAGTGAAATTTTTGCAATTGATGACTCCTGAGGTGCAAGCAGATATTCAAATACAGTGGACAATGAAAGACGATACAGTAGCTGTAAATACATTATTCAAGTCAGAGAAAGATTTATTCAAAATGACTGCTACTTTTTCTTAATTCAACAACGCAAAAATTTATTTCATCTTGCATTTTAATAAAACCTTTGTATTTTAGTCGCTATGAACAAGGCTCGTTATATACTTATTCTTCTTGCTGTGGCAGCGTTTGTTGTTGTAAGTAATTCATCGTGCAGGAAGTCTGCTTACCCAAGAGAATCTTACAGAGGTGCCGGTTATCGTTACGATCCTACTTTGTACAAATCCAACAGGGTAAAAGCGAAGAAATACCGTCCTTACAAAGCTGTAAGAGTCAAGCCATCTAACTATAACCGATAATTAATCCTGATTATCTCGCCATTCGTATACCCAGGCACTTTGTATCATCTCTAAGTGTCCTTCGTTGCATTCTTCTCGTTTACCTTCGAAATGCGGTAACGTCAATACCCATTCCATTAAATCAGTGAAACGAACGCGGTATATTTTGCTCTCTCCAAAATCATCTCCAAATTTTTCATAGAGTTTCAAAGCGATGTCTTCGTGGTCATTCCAATGAATAGGTGGTTCGTACATGTTGTTAGTTGTTAGTTGTTAATCATAAATTGTGTAGGATAAGAAAAGGCAATGACGTAATACACTGCCAACAGTTCTGCCATTTATTCTCCATGTATGAGCGACTGGTCAGGAACGGTTACTGTTATCTCACCAGCACCACCTTCTTCCAAGATACATTGGCAACCTAGCCTGGAGTTGATCTTTGGATTACGCGCTCTATCAATAAAGTCTTCTTCCTTATCAGATATTTCAGGCACATGCTCTTCCCCACTTTCTAAATAGATATGGCAAGTGCTGCATGCGCAAACCATTCCGCAGTTATGGTGCAACTCAATATTATTATCTAACGCCACTTCCAAAATACTGTCGCCAGGTTTTGCATCTGTTATGGTTACTGGCTCCAATCCTTTCTGTTCAAACTTAAAATTTATGGTATACATTTTACGATCTCAAAATAAAAAACACAAAAATTAACGGATGACCTAGAATTATATGGTAGATATACCGGCATCTAATCATCAAGGCTGCAAAGGTAGTTTATCCTGCATTTTATTCTGCCTTCTTGTTATACATATCTTCTATAGAGGCAGATAATACTTTGTAAATATTCTCCCAGTAAGGATTTACGCTTAAGAGAGCTACATGATTTTTCATTGTTTTCTCATCATTTCTTTTTGCAGCACCACTTTGAAGTTCATACGGGCTATTTGCTTCTATATTATGAAATGTCTGCTGAAGGATAGGTTTGAAAATATCAAAAGAAATATTGTTTTCCTTACAAAGATTCTCAATTATCGTCATGATGTGGTTTATAAAGTTATTCCCCATCGCAGCTATCAAATGCATCCATTTTCGTTTTTCATCATCTGCTTGTGACACATTATCTGATAAAGCAGAGGCGACATTCATCACCATATTCTTCGCAATTTCATTATTGAAATCGCATACTATCGGAAAATCTTTGTGAATGGGAAGATTAGTTTTTATGATAGAATAAATCGGCCACAACACAGCTTTATTTTCTTGAAGAATTGCATTCAGGGAACCTGAGCCTGCCGTATGAATCACAACACTCCTTTTCAATTTTAACTGATTTGAAACTTCTGCAATTGCATGATCCGACACAGCTATAATGCAGCAATCCGATTCTTCAACTTCTTCAATCGAATCAAAAATTTTTGATTTTGCTACAGTCGCAATTTCTGTTGCTTCACTCCTATCTCTACCAAAAACTCCTTTACACTCAAAACCCATTTCTTGTAAGCGATGCGCTAAAAAATAAGCCATGTTGCCCGTGCCTATTAGTGTATAATTCATAAACAATTTTCGTTTGCTACATAATACTCTTCCATGATCTTGTGAACTTTTTCTTTTAATTCTAAAAGATTATTGAGCGTCAAACCTTTTGTAGGTACCGGTTCTAAAAAGTGAAAATGAATTGACTTAGGAGTTGCCCATGTCTTGCTGTTTGTGGGGTATATTTTCTTGGTATTGAAAATTAATGCCGGGATGATCGGCTTTTGCATTCTTATAGCAGTAATGAACGCTCCATCATAAAATTTTTGCAAGGGCAATTCTGTTTTATTTCTCGTTCCTTCAGGGTAAAGACATAGATGCAAACCCTTACGCAGCATATCATTCATTGCATTAAAACTCTCTCTCCTGCTTTTTTCTTCTTTGCGGTTTACCAATACTGAACCTGCTTTATAAATGATACCAAACAGTGGGATTTTTGCCATCTCCGTTTTTGCAAGTGTCTTGTTAGCACCCGGAATCCAAGGGGACGACACTGGAATATCAACCAAAGAATTGTGATTAACTACCACCACATAATTTTCTCCTTCTTTAAAATTTTCTTTTCCTTTTCTTACCACAGGACATCCTACCAAAGGCAGAAAAAAGCTCATCCAACCTTTAAAAATGGGGTGCAACAATTTAGCTCGTCTCGGTTCGGGAAATAATGTTGTAAGCCACACGGGAATTACAACTATAAGCATCGTAACAATAAAAAGGGTAATGCCGTAGAAGAAATAAATCGTACCTGCTATTTTTTTTATTGTCTTCATGTCAACGTCCAATCAATAGGGTTAATGCCTTTACTTTCCAACCACTCATTAGCTTTGCTGAAATGCTTACAACCAAAAAATCCATTATGTGCAGAAAGTGGCGAAGGATGTGCAGCTGTAAGTATCAGATGTTTTGTTTTGTCAATAAAGTCTTGTTTGCTCTTGGCAAAACCTCCCCAAAGGAGAAATACAACATGATTTTTCTTTTCAGATATTTTCCTGATCACATCGTCAGTAAAGTGATGCCAGCCAATTTTACTATGCGACATGGGCTTGTTTACTTCAACTGTAAGTGCTGCATTCAGTAAAAGAACTCCTTGTTTCGCCCATTTCTCTAGATTACCTGTTTTGGGAATTGCCATACCTATATCGCTTTGCAACTCTTTGAAAATATTAACGAGAGAAGGTGGCGGTGCAATTCCTTCAGGAACAGAAAACGATAAACCATGTGCTTGATTGGGATTATGATAAGGATCTTGTCCTAAAATAACCAATTTTACCTCATCAAATGGTGTTGTATTGAACGCATTAAAAATCAAAGATCCTGATGGATAAATGACTTTTTTTGCGTGTTTTTCTTTTTTTAAAAATGATGCAATGTCCGCAAAGTACGGCTGTTGAAATTCAACTTGTAAAACGCCTTTCCAGCTTTGCTCAATTTTCACATCCATGAGAGAGCAAAACTAAAGAATGCATCCTATTTTTAGTCGTAGTTATTTTTGCTGGCTTTGTTGATGTTGTTGCGTTGCCCTTGTACGGTTAGGATTAGGTCGCTGGTTATTAGGAACTACGTTTGTATTTGTTTTTGGTTGTGTAGTAGTCGTGGTGGTTTTGGTAGTAGTGGTAGTTCTTGTTGTGGTTTGTTTAGTGGGTTGCGTCGTTCTCTCAGGTGTAGGCTTTGTATTGGTAGACCTTATCGGTTTTTTTACCATGATGCCGAAATAACCGCACATATCTTTCATACCTTTTTTCTGTGTAAGTGTTATCAAATACACTTCTGTCTTTTTAGGAATGAACGTATATACTAAATGAGACACATCTTTTTCTACTTTATGATCTAGTTTTTTATCTGCTCCGTCAAAAATCTCCAACATAAGGCGTGTAGACATAGTGCTACCTGCAAAGAACATTTCATAAGTAACTCCTTGCTGTAGACGCACAGCTATTGGCGTAGGCTCCATAGATGTCATGGCAAGCATGCTCTCTTGAAAAACGACCATTCCTTTTTTTGCATAGCTTTCCTTAATGTTGTCAGCACTTGCTTTTACTGCAGGGTCTACACAACCGGTAGAGGGCTTTTGTGCCACGGCAACAGTAGACATCAATAGTATTGTTGCAAAAACTTGGTAAAACGCTTTAACTATTTTCATTAGTATTTTTTATTACAGTCAATAAACACAAAAAAATCGGCTCTAAATGTCTGAAATTGTTTTTAAAAACTATTTCTAACACAATGCAATTAACGGATAGAAAACAAACATGTTATATGATCTCTTCAACATGCTTTTGTATGTTGGCACTTATTTTTTCTGTAGGAAGGTCATTTTCGTCTTGCCCGAATGGATCTTCAATTTCTTCCGCGATGAGCTCTAAGCTACCCAATACATAAAACACCATTGCCGTCACAGGTACTAGATAATAACCCAATTGAAAAACATACCCAATCGGCAAAGTAATGATGTAAATAAATATGAATTTTTTTAAGAAGGCACTGTACGAATAAGGAATAGGGGTGTTTTTAATACGTTCACAAGCACCACAAATATCAGTAAAGGAAAGTACCTCCGGATTGATAAAGATCAGTTGGTCACCAGTGATGATACCAGTTCTGTACAAACTCATCACTTTATCATGTATCAGCTTTGCGACTTGGTTCGGGGTGTGTTTGTCGTTATCTAGGTTTTTCAATTCCGGGTGTGGTAGCTGATCAAGACCATATCGTGTTGACTCATGCATTAAATGATCTTTAAGCGCCAGCGCGTAAAATGGAATGGTCGTTCTGAAAAATGCGCGATTCTCCTCATCGTCTTCAGATAATATAGCAGCCATCTTCAGGGCAAGATTGCGGCTATTGTTCACCAATGCGCCCCAAAGTTTTCTTCCTTCCCACCATCGGTCATAAGCTGTATTAGTACGAAATACAAGTAATAACGAAAGCACTAGACCCAATATCGTATGGAGTAGATATACATTTCTTAAGAAACTTGTATTCTCAACATGTATGACATGCAACTCAATTACTACTATCAAAAAGGCATAAACTGAAATAATAAGGATCAGCTTACCGAGGCCTCGCAATGTATCTCCTTTATGAAAATTAAAAAGGATTTCGAGCCATTCTTTAGGATTATAAACACGCACAGATTAAAGAGTTATTTTATTTCTAAATCAAATAATTTTTGTCCTTCGAGGAATCCCTCCAGCTTATCACCTTTTGCTACAGCACCCACTCCTTTCGGTGTTCCTGTAAAAATAAGATCCCCTATGTTAAGGGTAAAATACTGAGATACATAAGCGATAATTTGAGGCAATGTAAAAATCATGTCTTTTGTGCGACCTTTTTGCACTTCATTTCCGTTCCTACTCAATGCAAAGCACAAATCGTCTATACTATTTAAAGTATCTAACGAGATCATGCTGCCTACAACTGCCGAGTTATCAAATGCTTTCGCTATCTCCCAAGGCAGTCCTTTTTCTTTTTGATGTTGTTGAATATCTCTAGCTGTAAAGTCAATGCCAACACTTACTTCATTATAATATTTATGAGCAAATTTCTCCTGAATGTATTTTCCATTTTTACAGATTTTCACGACCAATTCACACTCATAATGCAAATCTTGTGTAAAATCAGGATAATAAAAATCTTTGCCTTTCCCTAATAATGCAGTTTGCGGTTTTAAGAAAATGACCGGGCTTGTGGGTACAGCATTGTTTAACTCTTTAGCATGCTCTGAGTAGTTTCTCCCCACGCATATTATCTTCATGGTGTTCCTAAAAAGAGTAAAGATAAAAGTTTAAGTTTGTGTGCTTCGGTTTTATAGTTTTATTCAAAGAAAACAGTCTACTTTTTCACCACAGTTCATTTGTCTCACTTACACATCCATCAGAAAAAATAAAAAATACAATGCACATTGTTTTTGGAGTAGATGATACATACACCATGCCTTGCGGAGTAACCATTGCTTCTATTTTGCAAACTAATCCTGATACAAGTATTCATTTTCACATAATATCCCAAACACTTGTTGAACAAAACAAGAGACTCCTCAACGATGTGATAAAAGGCAAGAAAGCCACGCTGTCCTTTTACAATATCAATGATGGGAATGCTTTGGAAGGTTTGCCAATATGTTCACAATTCCCTATTTCCGTTT
>CBFGYQ010000089.1:0-7453 GCA_965652995.1 uncultured bacterium | reverse complement strand
TCATACGCTCGTCTACTTTTTCGATGGGGATATGAGGAAACACATGCTGGAATTTGGGAATGAATTTATCTACCAACGGAGTTGCATCTGTAGGAGTATCGTCGAAATTTAGCGGGAGCAAGAGGAGGCAGAACGCACACGTATAGCCAATGAGAAAAAACAAAAAGAAGATGAAGAAAGAGAACAAAAGGAAAAAGCAAGATTAGAAGCTATCGCCAAAGAACAAGAAAAAATAAAAGCAGAAGAAGAAAAACAAAAACAACTAGCAGCTGCAAAAGAAGCAGAACGTCAACGCAAAGCGGAAGAAGAAGCTGCCAGGATCAAAAAACTTAACGATGAAAAGGAAGCCATCGCTGCAGCTGAAAAAGAAAAAAAACGCTTAGAGGCTGAAAAACAAAAACAACTAGCGGAAGAAAAAGAACGTTTGCGTAAAGAAAAAGAAAGAGAAAAACAGCTGGCTGCACTCAAAGAGCAACAACGAAAAGAAGAAGAAAAGCAAAAACAATTAGCAAAAATAGAAGAAGAAAAACGTAGGAAAGAAGCTGAAGAACAAGCTAAAAAAGAAGCTGAGCGTAACAAAACATCTTACACGCATACAGAACTTTGGAAGAAATACCCCAACATCGTTTTTGGAGATCCGCCACCGCTGCAATATTTAACAGGAGAATATTATGTACCTAAAGACACGCTAGAAAATCACCGTATAGCATCACGTCTTATAGATATGGATTACTGGTTGAATATTTCTTCAGAAGAGGTTGGAGGCGTGACGATAACATTGCAAAGCATGATCTTTAGTGGAGTTAATAGTTATCTGCGCATCATTATCAAAAACAATTCAGACAAAGATTTTCTTGGTGGAAGAATGAATTTGAAATGGATGAAAAATGAAGGTGCTAATGTCGATTTGTTCCCTTGTTACCTTACAGAATTCCCTATCGTTTTACCTCACAAAGAGAAAACTATTGTATACGCAGCAAGAGCAGTAAACGCAGATGATAAAGACAAATTTATATTTAATATGACCGACCGTTTTGAAAAAACAAATCTTGAATTCAAATTTAGTGGCACCGCTTATAATTTAGAAATGAGCAAATAATACTTACGTAATGAAAGGATTTTTTAAAAGTGTGCCACTTACATTGTTATTTGTGAGTGGCTTTTTGTTTTCTGTAAATGCACATGTTGTTTCATTTGGTGGAGAGATCATACCTGTGAACAACGACTTCGTAGCTAATAAGCTTATGAATGTTATTCGCAAACAGATGCCTACAGCCAACTTACCATCATTAAGAGCCAGGGCATTAAAGTACTTCCCTTATGTAGAAGCTTCTCTTAAGAAGGCCGGCATACCTGCTGACTTTAAGTATTTACCTATCGTAGAAAGTGGCTTCATGAATTTATCCTCCCGAGTTGGTGCAAGAGGCTTTTGGCAGATCATGCCTGAAACAGGAAGAGGTTTAGGATTAGTTGTTTCTTCCACATTAGATGAACGCGATGATATTCAAAAATCGACCAGTGCTGCATGCAAATTACTTGCACAGTACTATTCCATGATTTACAAGCGACATAATATTGCTTCATGGTCGCTTACAGCCGCTGCATATAATTATGGAATAGGTAACATTTTCAAAGAGATCAGCAAACAAGGCAAGAATTATTTTACCATGAACCTAAATGCCGAAACTGCAGTGTATGTATATAAGATCATTGCCATTAAAGAGCTTTTCGAATACCCTGAACTCTACATGAAAAATTTCGGGTACAATGTTTTTTCCACCAAAAATGCTTCTAAAAGCAGCAAAGGAGGTAGCGATGATGATGATGATTTTAAGACAATGGATGTGAAAGTAAGTAGTAAAAAAGGAAAGTCATTAGTTGAAGAATCAAAAGAAACATTTGTAACAGCTCATATACAAGGGAAGTACAAAAATTTTGAAGATGGCGACCTTGTGACTATTGAGTTGGATGAAGATCTGACAGTTCAGGGTGGTTTTACTCGTAAGGGAAATGTGTTGAAAGGTAGAGGATGGTTAATAGACGGAAAAGTGTATATAGATTTAGGTTATGGTCACGACGTGAGTTTATTTGATAAAAATGGAGAAAAAGGGCTTGCTGTAAATGAATTAAAAAAAGGAGAACCTGTAATGCTGAAAAATAAAATATTTGATGACGGCTCTCATTGGAACAACAAAAATTAGCAGCTAGTGCAGAAAAGCTAATTGTAAATGAATTGTGAATGACTGTTTTTTGTTACTGCTGAATATTGTTTGTATGTAAATTTATCACTCTATATAACATTCTTTTTATTAACGATAAATCCTTCAAAAAATGCTTAATGAACAAGTTGTTTTAGAACTCTATCAAAACCAAGATGCTATTAAATCTGCAAAGTCTTTTGATGAATACAAAAACATGATAATGCACGGTTTAGAAATAGCAACAAAAAGTGAATCTTGCAACACACCTTTTGATTTCTCAGATGCAGATCGCAAACATTATAACTTAGCATTAAAGTATAATGAAGAAGTAATTTTCAGTTTACTTAAGGAAAGTTAGACAACCGCTATTTCATCCTGCGTCTTTCCCGTTTCAGTAAGTTTTGGACAAGCAAGTAGTTTGTCTGTTAGTTATATTGCACGAACAATTTTTAACTCCAAAACTTACGTTATGCACAAACTTTTATCAAAACTATTTTTAGCTGCTGCTATTTTCCAATTCAATTTTGCAACTGCTACGATCCACAAAGTAACAGTATCTGACGGCTCATTTACACCCGCATCTTTCACTGCGGTGGTCGGCGATACAGTAGAATGGAATGCACTCTCTACAAATACCATGGATCACACAACAACGAGTACTACAAAAATACCAGCTGGTGCTGCATCATGGGATAGCCCTATGACGTTGGCTGTACCTATGTTTAGATATGTGATTACTGAGCCTGGTACCTATGACTATGTTTGCACCCCACACTCCTCTTTTATGACAGGAACATTCACCGCTACACCAATTACAGCCTTAAAAGATGTTGCTGCAAAACCATTCAACTTCTTTCCAAACCCGGCTAGTGACCATATCGTTTTTTCAAGCAATACGAAATCAGTTCATTTGACCATTTACGATTTATCCGGCAAAAAGATGAAAACATGGGCTAACACAAAAAGTACTGATAAGAAGCTAAACATTGCAGAACTACCCAATGGACTTTATTTCCTATCAATAAATGTGGATGGCAAAATTCATAATGAAAAACTCGTAATTGCACATTAATATCTTACCTAAATTAATAGAAACGCTGTCTTAGTTTAGACAGCGTTTTGTTATATTAATATTTTTATCAGAAAAATAATTTCTACAGAATAAAATAAATCCTATTTTTAGTCTTTCTTAATTACATTATTAAATTCTTATGCAAGAAGGTACAGTAAAATTCTTCAATGAAACTAAAGGTTTTGGCTTCATTAAACCAAACGATGGCGGCCCGGAAGTTTTCGTTCATGCCACAGGTCTTATTGACAAGATCACTCAAGACGACCAAGTTTCTTATGAAGTACAAGACGGTAAAAAAGGTAAAAATGCAGTTAACGTGCGAAAAATAAATGCTTAATTTATATAGAGTACTTTAGAATCGATTACCTTACATGAGACACGCAAGCAGCGTGTCTTTCTTTTTTGCTCATAGCACACCGCTCAAAGTAAAAAGCCATTCGATAGATGAATGGCTTTACTTAAATGAAGAAAATGCATTGATTATTCCAATTGGAATTTAATCGTTTGGTTGAACCATACTTTAACAGGAACACCATTATTTTTACCGGGCTTCCAGCTAGGTACTTTTTTAATAACTCTGATTGCCTCTTCATCACACCCTCCACCAATTCCTTTCACTACAGATACATCAGATACAGAGCCATTTTCATTCACAACAAATTTCACAGTAACTCTACCTTGAATATTATTTTCCTTTGCAAATTCCGGATAGCGTAGATTTTTGCTCAAAAAGTCGTTCCATGCAGCATTACCACCAGGGAATTCAGGCATTTGAGACACATAGGTGAAAACTGCCGGTGGCGGTGGTGGTGCATCTACAACACCTGTACCTGTACCAGGATTATCTACTATTCCCGGGTCTATACCTTCCACGTCACCTTCCTGCGTTTTTACACCAGCTGCTGCTTCTTTTAGTTCTTTTACTTCTGCCGGCTTTTCTTCTTCTTTTACTTCTTCGTCTTTCTTAATTACAGGCGGTGTAAACTTAACAGTTGGTTTTACAGGTGGTGGTGGTTCTGCCGGTGGTGGCGGTGGTGGTGGTTTTTTAGGATCAATGGGTGGTGGTTCTGCAAGAGTAATTTCTTTATTGATAGCCACTGGTGTTTCCACCGTTTTGGGCTTTAAGTTAGAAATAATTGCGTAGGCAGCCGCTGCAAAACCTATGAAAGCAATGACCAACAAAGATCGCTTGGCACGTTTCGGATAATTTTTTCGTAGCTCGTACCCTCCATACTTTTTATTACGTCCTTCAAAGAGGATATCGAGGTAGTCGCTGTTGAGAATGTTTTTATTGTCCATCGGTATTATTCTTTTTAGTGATTGAGCCTTTTATTAGAAATACATTTAAAAAAAAATTCCATAAAGACTCACACAATTTTTTCTAATTAGCCGGTTCAGGATTAGCACCTTCCGTAATGTCAATAAACTCTTTATCTACAGGTGTAATATCCACAACAGCATATACTCTCACGTCGTTAATACTCATTTCATCAATGATATTTACAAAATCTTCGTAAGTGCTGTTATCATCAGGTTTTATCAACACGGTCATTTTATCTGTAGCCGTAAGCGCACCTTGTTGTTTCAGTGCTTCTACTTTTTTCTTTTTGTCGATGATCACATCACGAATGCCACCGGTAGGTTTAAAATAAGTAACCTCAATAGAGGGTGGATTATTAGGATCATCAGCCAAACCTTCGTAATAATAAATACGATGGTCTTTGCTTAATAAAACAGTGAGTGCGGTACTTGCCTTGATCTTACTTTCATCTTTCTCCTGAAGATTTTCGTCTTTAAAAGGCATATTGATCTCCATAGTTTTTGGCTTAGACAAGGTTGTTGTAAACATGAAGAATGTAATCAACAAAAAGCCTAGATCCACCATGGGTGTAAGATCCACGCGGGTAGAGAGTTTTTTACCTTTCTTGACCCCGGGACCTTTCTTATGACCACCGCCACTCGAGACATCCATTTCTGCCATAACTCAGTATTTTTTATTAGTTAGTTAATTAGTTAATTACTCAATTGGCAAACTCAAATCACTTTTTTGGAATTTGTTCTTTGCGATTTGAGCTTTACATTTTTATTCTTTTGGGCCTCTGCCCATACTTTCTTCGTAAGCAGCTGTTCCCGGAGGAATTGCTTTAAGCCCAGTGATCAAGTTGAACTTAAAGATTTTCCAACCTTCCAGTGTTTTGATCACTTTTTGAATTTCAGGATATTGAGCATCACTATCTGCTTTGATGGTGATACGTACTTTAGGATTATTGTTACGTGTTACACGTATCCAAGCACCTAATTCATTTAATTCACTATCAGCAACTGTATCTACAGGCACACCTTGCGTTTTTTTATCTACATCTGCCTGAGAAGAACCGTCCATGCTTAGGTAAGATTTCAATTCATTGAAAGGCACACCGATAGAAGAACCGTATTTGAATGTTTTCATTTGAGCATCACTCAGATTAAGCCCTTTGTATTCGTTGATATCTCTGATAACTGCTTCACGTACATTTTGATTATCTACCGAGAAGAAAACTCTTCCTCCTTTGTCGATAGTGATCATCATGATATCATTATCCGGAAGCGGAATATCTGAAATAGAATTGGGTGTAACAACTGTTACAGGTTCTTCCGGTTTAAATTTGGTTGCCAACATGAAGAATGTAAGTAGTAAGAAGGCTACGTCACACATCGCCGTCATATCTACGTTGGTACTCTTCCGAGGCACTTTTACTTTTGGCATTTGCTATTTTTTAAGTCGTTAGTAATAATTCCAATTGGTTATGGGTCATTAGTTATAGGTCATTTTTATTAAGACACTGCTGTCTCTTTTTTCCATAAATAATATTTCACGACCTATCACTTATAACCAATTACCTATTACTTATAATTAGCAGCGAAGCTTTGCGTAAGTGTAAATCCGCTTTCGTCAATGCTGTAAGTGATGCCGTCAATGATTGTAGTGAAGTAGTTGTACGCAACGATAGCGATAGCAGAAGAACCGATACCGATGGCTGTATTGATCAAGGCTTCAGAGATACCATTCGCAAGAGCGGCAGCATCAGGAGCACCGGCTTCACCCATTGCTTGGAACGCACGGATCATCCCCAATACGGTACCGAAAAGACCTAAAAGTGTTGCTACCGATGCTATGGTAGAAAGGAACACGAGGTTTTTCTCCAACATTGGTAATTCAAGGGCCGTAGCCTCTTCGATTTCTTTTTGAATGCTTAAAATTTTCTGATCTGTATCAAGCTCATGATTGTTGGTCATGTCACGATATTTCAAAAGACCTGCGCGCATTACATTTCCTACAGAACCTGATTGCTTGTCACACTCAGCAAGTGCTGCATCAATGTTTTTGTTGGCAAGATGGTATTGCACTTTTCTAACAAATTCAGCACCGTTCACTTTACCTCTTGATTTCATGATGGTCAATGCACGCTCAATAATAAAACACAACATGATAAGAGCGGTAGACATAAGGATCGGGATTACGAAACCACCTGTATAAACCATCCCTAGGAAGTTTTTAGGCACGTGTCTTTCAGCATCTTTAAAATTTTCTGCACTACCAAACCAGAAATGGAAAATAAGGTGTGCTACCACAAAGCAAATAACAATTATTGCTAAATTGATCATTGTGTGATTCGAGTTTTTAGGTTTACCTGCACGGTTTCCTGAAGGTGTTGGTTTTGCTGCGGCTGTTTTTACGTCTGCCATAATCGTTTGTTTTTTTTGTTTTAATTACTGTTTAAAAGAATTTGTTAGATGTAATTTATACCTGACAAAGATATATTTACACAAGAAAAAAACAACTTGCGTTTCAAAATATTATCTTAAAGGTAATCTTCTGACAAAAGAATGACAAGGGTAAAATCATGCCATGCAATTATTTCTCTAGTTTTTATTTCTTCTCTTTCTAGATTGAATATGTATTAATACACAACAGTAATATTGTTTGTTTTTTCACAACTCTACATCTTTTCCGTAATTTTGCGCATTCTTAAATCATTTCTCGTAAAAATATTGTAATGGCATTCGATACCGAACTCATTAAAAATGTATATCAAGGCTTAGCCGCTAAAATTGAAGAAGCAAGAAAACTAATAGGTCGCCCTCTCACACAAGCAGAAAAAATTCTTTACACACACACTTACGAAGCTCCTTCTAAAGC
>CBFGYQ010000088.1:0-7501 GCA_965652995.1 uncultured bacterium | reverse complement strand
CAAGATTACGAAAACTATGAAGTGATTGCTGTAGATGATGGCAGCACAGATAATTCTTTAGAAGTATTGAACAGCATTCAACATCCTAAACTAAAAGTATACAGCAAAACGAATGGAGAAAGAGGTGCTGCACGTAATTATGGAGCGCAAAAAGCAAACGGTAAATACGTAAACTTTTTTGATTGCGATGATTGGATGTACCCAAATCATTTATCTGTAGCGAAGAAATTAATAGATGAGAATAGTGACCCTGAAGTAATGCATACCAGCTACGAACATAAAGACACGAACGGGAATGTGCTTTTCGCAATGTTGCCTCCTGCAATAGGCACTGCTAGAAAACTTATTTACACCAACTTTCTTGCTTGCAATCCGGTGTTTATTCGTAGAGATATTTTTCTCAAAAACCCATTCAATGAAAGTCGAAAATTATCATCGGCTGAAGACTGGGAAATATGGTTAAGGTTAGCGAGTCGTTACAAAATTGTAAGTACGAATGAAGTGACATTCGCCATACAAGAACATGAAGAGAGAAGTCTCAACACTATTTCTCCTGAAAAGATTGAAGCAAGGAATTTGGAATTGAACCATCTGTTATCGCAAGACGATGCTTTCAAAAAATTCTATCATGATAAACTTGATTTTTTCTATGCCTACTCTCTCACGTTCATCGCTCTCAATTTTGCTAACAATAATCATACTAAAGAGAAAGCTAAAAGCTATCTTGCAAAAGCCTTCAAACAACATCCTCCTATTATTTTTACAAAACGATACCTTGCCACTTTAAAAAACACATTCCTGAAATAACCCTTCAACAATCGCTATCAAAACCATGATCAAAAGCTTTTTAAAGAAAATATTACCTGTAGTTTTCAGAAAAAATGCTTTCCTCGTTTACAATACTGTTCGTATAAAAACAGTTGACAAATTGTTGATGCCGGAATTGAAAATTCCTAAAAAAGAATTCTTTCTTTACAATAGAGAAAAGCCCTTCCAGAACTATGGTTTGCGATTAGATGATAGCCATGATACAAAGGTGAATTGGCTTATGCGAAACTGGTATGAATGGTCGGATGAAGAATATATTTTGATCAATCGTGAGCCCGGTTTTATAGAACCTATTGACGGATGGTTTGTAACGAAAAAAGGCAAGTTGCATTTTTACTCCGTTGGTATGAGTAGAGCAATGCATCAAAAAAAACCTGCTTTAAAATATTTTTTCAAAAAAGACATTCCAGCCACTCACTACAAAAAACTCATCTCTTTGAGAGATACAGGTGAGGATAATTATTTTCATTTTTATAATGATGTATTGACTAAGATCTTCTTTTTAATTAAAAAGGGATTTAACGTGATGGATTACGAAATCCTTATTTCTGATCTTTTATACAGCAAGCCTTTTTTCAAGTTTTTCAGAGAACAACATCCTTTGTTAAAAGAACTTAGATGGGTAATTCAAGGATCGAACGAATGTATCTCAGCAGATGAAATTGTATTCTGCAAAGCTTCTACACACAGAATGAATTACTTGAAACCGATTTTTGATCCGGTAAAGGAGAAGTTTGCATCAAATGTTGAGCCTCAGAAAAATTACTTCTTAATAAGAAATCCTAAACGACTGCGTTTCATTAGCAATCTTGAAGATCTAAAACCTTTGTGCGAGAAAAATAATATCGAAATAGTAGATGCAGATGACTTGAATATGCAGCAACAGATTCAACTATTTTCGTCTGCTAAAAGTATCATTGCTATTCATGGTGCAGGACTCACAAATCTAATGTTTGGACAAGAGGGTTGTAAGGTTGCAGAAATATTCCCGCCAAGTTTTGATGAGTATCTTCCGTTTCATTATTCATTAATGGCAAAACAATTGAAGATGCTGTACTATCCGGTAATCGGTGAGTCATCGCAAAAAATGGATGGTGGTTTTATCTTACCGATTAAAAGTTTTGAAAATATTGTAGCGAATACAGTAATATAAACAATCCCGACTAAGTCAATAATCGGGGTTGAGAATATTTGAAAAGAGAGAACTACCGTAGTCTCGTTATCTCACCTTCATCGCTTACTCGTATTATTTGCGATGGCTCGTGTATCACCTCATCGTCTTGTCGGTATTTCACCACATAATCTACTTGCGTAATAATCTCATTACTTATCATAGAAAATATAGCTGGTGTTGCAGCTCCGCTGATATTTGCAGAGGTTGAAACAATAGGTTTTCGAAAACGCTTGATTAATGCCTTGCAAAAAGGATCTTTTGTTACACGTATCGCGATACTACCTGTTTCATGAATCGCATTTTCCGGAAGATCTAAAGCTCCGTCATAAACGACAGTCGTTGGTTTTTCGAAGCTTTCAAGAATCGCAATGATGTCTGGCGGTGGTGCGGCTACATACTGTAATATATCTTTCGCTTCCGCAATTAAGATGATGAGTGATTTCTCTTTTGGACGTTGTTTAATAGCAAATATTTTATCAATAGCATTTTCATTCAACGCATCGCAACCCAAACCCCATACGGTATCGGTAGGATAAAGAATGCTTCCACCTGATTGTAAAACCAGCACACAGTTTTTAATATCTTCTTCTAAATCCACCATAGTAATTGTTCATTAGTTATTTCTTTCGCGCATTTGAAATGTCCTTCAGGACAGGCATTATGCCCATGTAGTCCACAAGGGCGACAAGAAAGCCGTTCGCGTATTTCAACAATTTTCTGTTTTTCGCTCAGAGGACCAAAACCAAATGCAGGTACGGTAGAGCAATATACAGCTGTAATAGGCGCATTTACCGAAGATGCAAAATGCAAAGGAGCTGAGTCGTTGGCGTAGTTCATTACAGCTGCTTTCATAAGTGCAGCAGATTGTAAAAAACTCAGCTTTCCACAAAGTGAAATAACGTTGGTATGCGTAGTGTGTTTGATAATTTCATTTGCGATCGTTTCATCATTTGGTGCTCCCAGTAAATAAATAGTGTGATCGTTTGGCAACTCATTTATTAGTTCAATCCATTTATCTATTGGGAATTGCTTTGTGTACCAAACAGAAGAAGGTGCAATACATATATAAGGCTTCGATTGATAAGGCTTTATTATTTCAAAATCCTTTTGAGAAGGGTAGAGACGCGGAAGCATTTTATTTTCATCTGTAAGGTCTTTTATTAATAAATGATTACGGTCGGTTTCGTGAATAGGATTTGTGGAATAAGGTTCAGAAATAGTGTGTTTCACCTTCTTAGTAAAACAGAAAGAAAATGGATTCTTGTCAAAACCGGCTTTATACTTTGCTCTCGAAAAAAAACTGATTAATCCGGAACTGGCAAAGCGTTGCAGATTAATAAGATGTGTGTATTGTTCTGCCCTTACTTCCTTAATAATTCTTAATAAATTCTTATTCTTTCCATTTTTCTTATCCCAAACCCTAACATTATGAAGAAAAGGGTAGTCTTTTAATAAGCCTTCATTACCTTTACGAAGTAGAAAATCGATTTGTGCATCAGGGAAAAACGAGTGTAATTTTTCAACGATGCCGGTAGCTAGGACAACGTCTCCGATGAACGCAGTTTGTATGATGAGGAATTTTTTCAAGGCAAGCAAAAATACACTGTAAAATCCTTTAACTGTGATTTAACAAACTTTGGAGCAACTTTAGTAGTTTAAAAATCAAAATTTATAAATCAATCTTTAAAAATCTACAAAATGAAAAAGATCATCTTGTCTTTGAGTGTGTTGGTTCTTACAGCATCAGTGAGTATAGCTCAGGATAAAAAAGTAGTTACGAAAACCACAAAAACTGTTACTGCAACTGACAACCTGAAATTTAAAGAAGAAGTACACGATTTCGGTACTATTCCTCAAAACAAACCTGTAACCAACGAGTTTACATTTAAGAATACAGGTAAAGAGCCTATTCTTATCCAAAATGTACATGCATCTTGTGGTTGTACTGCAGCCGATTACACAAAAGAGCCAATCTTACCCGGCAAAACAGGTATGGTAAAAGCAACTTACAATGCTGCTGCTGCTTCGCCTTTCAGCAAAACAATTACTGTGACAGGTGTGAGTGGAAAGGCTACTGGTGATGCTGCAAAAGACAAAACATTTACAAAAGTATTGACTATAAAAGGCGTGGTAGAAGCGGCTCCATCTAGCTCTGCTCCTCAAAATAGTTCGTCTGTAAAAACAGGACACTAATCTTAACTGAATGAAAAAAGTATTGATAAGTTTTGCTTTGGTTGTGGCTGCTTTTAGTGTACAAGCGCAGGCGATAAATAATATCCCTGAACCTCAGGTCACTGAAAATAATGCTAAAGCACCTAAGTTCAAATTCAATAAAGAAGTGCATGATTTTGGGAAGATTCCCGAAGGACCATCTGCTACTTATGTGTTTGAGTTTAAGAATGTAGGCAAAACACCTTTGATCATTCAAAACGCAAGTGCCTCTTGTGGTTGCACAAGTCCTAAGTGGCCGAAGGAACCGATACTACCCGGCAAGAAAGGGAAGATTGAGGTGACTTATAACACTAAAGGACGCGGCAATCAACCTTTTGATAAGCAGATCTATATTACTTCAAATGTTCCTACGATGAACAATAAACCGTATGAATTGCACATCAAGGGTTTTGTAAATGCAGCAAGTTCTATTCCTGCGGATAACAAGGTTAGAAAATAATATTGTTGAATAATTTATGAGAAGCCGATACAGCAATGTGTCGGTTTTTTTACTTCACGATTTACGCTAAGAAGTGCCTGCACGAGTGATTACCTCACCCCGTCCCTCTCCACAGGTGGAGAGGGTGACTGCGCGAGTGATTGTGTTTTGAGAATTTGTGATTTGGATTTTTACCTCACCCCGGCCCTCTCCATGAATGGAGAGGGTGACATGGAGAGTGATTATGTAATCGTCTTTTGGAATTTGGAATTTGCGATTTGCGATTTGTATTTTTGCCGCATGCCAGTTATAGCACATCGCGGTGCGCAAATGCCACCATCTCCGATAAGAAAATTAGTTCCATTTGCGGAAGCTGCAAAGAAAAGAGGAACAACCGTTTATCACTTAAATATTGGTCAGCCGGATATAGAAACCCCACAAGCCATTCTTGATGCGGTAAAGCAGACGGACATGAAAGTGTTGGAATATTCGCACAGCGCGGGTTTCGAAAGCTATCGTAAAAAACTGGTAGAGTATTATAAACGCAATGATATTGATGTAGATCACAATCAAATTATTGTAACGACCGGTGGCTCAGAAGCCATTTTATTTGCCATCATGAGTTGTATGGATCCCGGTGATGAGATGATCATTCCTGAACCTTTCTATGCCAACTACAATGGATTTTCTACCAGTGCAGGAATCAAGATCGTTCCTATTCCTTCCGGTATTGATACGGGCTTTGCATTGCCACCGATTGAAGCGTTTGAAAAAGCTGTAACTACACGCACCAAGGCAATTATGATCTGCAATCCCAACAATCCTACAGGATATTTATACAGCAAAGAAGAATTGGATATTCTGAAAGAGATTTGTTTGAAGCATGATCTTTTCTTGTTTAGTGATGAAGCGTATCGCGAATTTTGCTATGATGGTCGAAAGCATATTTCTGCGTTGTCACTCGAAGGTTTGGAAAATCATGCTATTTTATTAGATACCATTTCTAAAAGATACAGTGCTTGTGGTGGTCGCATTGGTGCTTTTGTGACACACAATCAGCAAGTATTGGATGCTGCTATGAAGTTTGCACAAGCGCGATTGAGTCCTCCAAGTTTTGCACAGATTTTAGGCGAAGCTGCTGTTGACCTTCCTAACAATTATTTTGATGAAGTACATGCAGAGTACAATGCGCGTCGTGATTTGTTGGTAAAGCGTTTACAAGCGATGGAAGGTGTAACTTGTCCTAATCCTGGAGGCGCTTTTTATGCTATGGCAAAGCTGCCGGTAGATGATAGCGAAAAATTTTGCCAATGGTTGTTGGAAAGTTTTTCTCATAATGGGGCAACGGTGATGATGGCTCCGGCAGCGGGATTTTATGCTACACCGGGCAAAGGGAAAAATGAAGTGCGATTAGCTTATGTGTTAAATGAAGAAGCGATCAATAACGCGATGGATTGTTTGGAAGTGGCGCTCAAGGAGTATGGAAAGTAGTAAAGTGTGTTCTATTTATGAAGTTAAGAGTGATTATAACATTTATATCAATTTCCTTAGCTTGTACTTCTAGTGCTAAGAGAGTGCCTAAATACATAAGGGATAAATTTACAAACTGCTACACGGGTGAAAATACTAACCTCGGAAACCTTGTTAATATCAATGGATATTATGAGTTGAAACGGTTGTTTAGAACCTGTTCAGAATATGGTAAGAATTTAATTTGCAACGACACAGCTCATAACAATATTGTTTTTTACGCTGACGGCACGTTTCTATATGGTTTTTCCGAAAAATTCCCGACTGTTAATTATGGATATTGGGGTATTTATAGAATTGTAGAGGACACAATTATTACTCAATACATTACCTACCCAAGCCTTTTAGCACCTTGGGATGGTTGGGAGGACAAATACCTTATTATTGATCGGGAAACTTTGGTAATAATTCCTTCAGAAACGAAAGCTATCTTTAAAACTACAAAACAAGAAAGGGAACATACAGCAAAATACATGAATGCAAGAAAGTTCTTCCCTGCAAAATTTAAAGAATCAAATAAAATACCGCTACCAGATTCTTGGCTAAAAAAGCAAAGTTGGACTTCATGTAATAGCTTGAATTAAATAATTTTATACATTCAAAATCATCAACCATGCTCTCAAAAAAAATACAAGAAGCGCTCAACCGTCAAGTGCAAATGGAAGCACAATCTTCACAGGCTTATCTCGCAATGGCTTCATGGGCTGAGATACAACCGGGTTTGGAAGGCGTAACAGAGTTTTTCTACAATCAGTCGGAAGAAGAACGTGTACACATGCTAAAGCTACTTCGCTACATCAACGAGCGTGGCGGTTATGGAATGGTTTCTGAATTGAAGCAACCAATGGTTACTTTTCCTTCTTTGAAAAAAATGTTTGACGAATTTCTAAATCATGAATTACAAGTGAGCAATAGCATCAACGAATTGGTGGACATGACATTGCAGGATAAAGATTTCGCTACTCACAATTTCTTGCAATGGTATGTAAGCGAGCAACTGGAAGAAGAAAGAACCGCACGTACATTGAATGATAAGTTGGAAATGATCGGTGAAGATCGTGGTGGACTTTACCTATTCGATAGAGATATGATGAACTATAGAGGTGGCAAGAAGTAGCGGTATATAATTGGGCTTGTCGAAAGCTATTTTCACTTCGGCAAGCTCAACCTACAACTATTCCAAAAATCTTATTAGCGCTATATTTCTTCCTTCTTAGGAACTGTTCTGAAAATTACATCCCAAAGAACAGAGCTTACACCAAAACCTTTGTCGGGACATTTGTAATGATGCAAATGATGATTGCGCCAAAGTGCTTTTA
>CBFGYQ010000087.1:0-7512 GCA_965652995.1 uncultured bacterium | reverse complement strand
AAAACAGGAGATGGGCAGGTAAAGGATTAAGAGTGTTATTTTTTGCTTATAAAATATTGGATGAAAAACCTCAAAAACTAACTGCAGATCTATTAGAGATTGATTTGGAAATGCTCGGTTTGGTCGGAATGATCGATCCTCCGCGAGCAGAAGCAATAGAAGCTGTGAAAGAATGCCATGCAGCAGGGATTAAGACAGTAATGATCACAGGCGACCAACCTCTTACTGCCAAGTCTATAGCTGCACGGCTTAATATAATAGAAGAAGGCAATGAGAATATACTTACTGGTGCCGATATGCTAAAAATGGAGCCGAATGCACTACGTGAACAAGTAATGCAAACAGCAGTATATGCCAGAGTATCACCGGAACAAAAATTGCATATTGTGGATGCTTTGCAAGGCAGCGGCGAGGTAGTTGCTATGACCGGAGACGGTGTCAATGACGCACCTTCATTGAAAAAAGCAGATATAGGTATTGCGATGGGTATCACCGGAACTGAGGTATCTAAAGAAGCTGCACACATGATATTGCTCGACGATAATTTTGCCAGCATTGTGCGCGCTGTAAAAGAAGGGAGACGCATTTACAGTAACATTAGAAAATTCATCCAATATGTGCTCGCTTGCAATTTGGGAGAAATATTGGTATTGCTACTTTATCCATTTTTAGGACTTTCACTCCCTTTATTACCAATACACATATTATGGATAAACTTAGTAACCGACGGACTCCCAGGCTTGGCATTGGCTCGTGAGCCTGCTGTTAAGTCTATCATGAAATATCCTCCACGTCATCCTGACGAACCTATATTCACCTCCTATCTTGCTGCAAAAATCATCGTATCAGGATTGGTACTTGCCTCTGCCGCTTTACTGGCTCAGTTTTGGGCAATCAACAACGGCTACAGCATTGCAGAGCAACAGACAATGGTATTTACCACACTATGTTTTACGCAAATGGGAAATGCACTTGTAGTGAGAGGAGAAAATGGATTGTTAGGTAACAAGCTATTATTGGGAGCGATAGGATTGACTTTATTACTTCAACTGTTACTGATCTATATTCCTGCTTTGAATCCGATATTTAAAACAGCACATTTGATTCCTAAAGAGCTCATTGCTGTTGTGATAATGTCTATCGCTTGTACCATCATTTTAGGAGGTTTCAATTACATGCTCTCACTTGTGTTCAGAGCTAAGCGTTAAATTGGTTGTTAGTCATTTATTCAAATCAATAACATTATTAATCATAGAAAAGCCATTCTCCAATAGCAATCGTATTTTAGTAGCATGGATCAAGCATCAGAAACTATTGAACTCAATTTCCCATCAGAGCTTACAGAGAAATTATATGAATATAGCATTGCTAAAGAATACAAAGCCGGCAGCGTCATTCTTAATGAAAACGCTTACATCCGTTCTATCCCCCTTGTGGTGAAAGGCACACTCAAAGTAATTCGTACAGAAGAAGACACAAGAGAGATACTTCTATATTATATCAAAGCCGGAGAAAGTTGCATAATGTCTTTTTTAGGTGGATTGCATAATGAAACAAGTAAAGTAAGAGCAGAGGTAGAAGAAGATGCAGAGATCTTATTCTTGCCTGTTGATAAAGTGTCTTTGTTTATAAAAGAATATCCGCAATGGCTGGATTATATCTTTCGCTTATATCATAAACGTTTTGAGGAACTTTTGGAAGTCATCAATGCCATTGCATTCAAAAAAGTAGATGAACGTCTTCTGACATTGCTTAGAAAAAAAGCAGAACTCACAAACTCCAATCAATTACAAATAACTCATGAGCAATTAGCCAACGAATTAGGCACCGCTCGCGTGGTGATCTCAAGATTATTGAAACAGCTTGAAGAAAATGGTGTAGTGCAGTTGGGGAGAAATAAAATCGTGTTAGTTAATAATTAGAGCTTTGTAACAAAAGTTGCTTCCAATTATTCTCTCTACTAACAGTTTTGCACTCATTAACTAATCTCAATTTTTAAAAACATCGTTGGTCTATGATCGGCTATATTGCATCTATTCTTATTGGTATCTCACTAGGTCTAATTGGTGGAGGCGGTAGTATTCTTACTGTACCTGTATTGGTTTATCTCTTTGGTATCGATGCGAGTATTGCTACTGTTTATTCATTATTTATTGTCGGCTCTACAAGTGTGGTAGGTTCTTTTTCCTATTTCAAAAAAGGATTGGTGAGTTTGAAAACAGCGTTTGTATTTGGTATTCCTTCTGTAATAACAGTATTTCTCACGCGCACCTTTCTTGTTCCTTCTATTCCGCAAGAAGTTATCAGCATCAATGAATTTGTTATCACAAAAAGCATGTTACTCATGTTGCTTTTTGCAATACTAATGGTATTGGCATCTTATACTATGATACGAAAATCTAATGCTTCTACAGAACAACAACCTGCAAAAAACAACTATCCACTTATGCTTTTGCAAGGCGCAGGTGTAGGCTTGCTTACTGGTCTCGTAGGTGCAGGCGGTGGTTTTCTTATTATTCCGGCACTGGTCAATTTTTTAAAACTACCTATTAAAAATGCCATAGGAACTTCGTTGGTCATCATCTCATTAAATTCTCTTTTTGGCTTTTTCGTTTCGGTTTCAGACACTCCTGTTAAATGGCCATTTCTCTTTACAATTGTATTGATCGCTATCGCCGGTATTCTCATTGGCAGTTATCTCTCAACAAAGGTGGATGGTAAAAAATTAAAACCTGCTTTCGGATGGTTTGTGCTGGTGATGGGTATTTATATTCTTATTAAGGAGACACTGTTAAAATAATTTTCGTTATGTGACTAAAGTCACCTTACAGCAAAAAACTACATCGGAAATTTGCTCTATCAAAACAGTAATCAATAAAACGAAACAATAATGAACATAGAACAGATTTATACCGGTTGTCTTGCTCAAGGCGCTTATTACATCACATCAAACGGGGAAGCAGCTATCATAGATCCATTGCGGGAAACAGCTCCATATCTACAACGCTTAGAAAGAGATGGTGTAAAACTCAAGTATATTTTTGAAACGCATTTCCATGCGGATTTTGTAAGCGGACATATAGACCTCAGTAAGCAAACCGATGCCGCTATCGTCTACGGACCTACAGCAAATCCATCATTCGACGCTATTGTATCTGAAGACAATCAAGTGTTTGAATTGGGAGATGTGAAAATAAAAGTATTGCATACACCGGGTCATACAATAGAAAGTAGTTGCTTTTTGTTAATCGATGAAAAAGGTAAAGAAACTGCACTCTTCAGTGGAGACACGCTTTTCCTAGGTGATGTTGGCAGACCCGATCTTGCACAAAAAGCAGCAGATATGACGATGGAAGAATTGGCAGGATTACTTTATGAGAGTCTTAATAATAAAATACTTCCATTGGCTGATGACATTATCGTTTATCCTGCACACGGAGCCGGCTCTGCTTGCGGAAAGAATATGATGAAAGAAACGGTGGACACGCTCGGCAATCAGAAAAAAATAAACTATGCACTCAACCAACCCGATAAGAATGCATTTGTGAAAGCTGTAACTGAAGGGCTGTTACAACCACCCGGATATTTTGGAATGAATGTAGCGATGAACAAAGGTGGTTATGATAGTTTTGAAAAAGTGCTAAACAAGGGGCTAACACCGCTTTCTACCGAGGCATTTATAGAAACTGCGGAAAACACAGGCGCATTGATATTGGACACAAGAAACGATAAAAAATTTTCTCAAGGATTTATTCCCCAAGCCGTGAATATTGGCTTGAGTGGAGATTTTGCCCCTTGGGTGGGAGCGCTTGTAATAGATGTAAAACAACCTATTCTACTATTGACTGATGAAGGAAAAGAAGAAGAAGCTGTAACCAGGCTGAGTCGTGTAGGTTTCGATAATGTGATGGGTTATTTGGAAGGTGGTTTTGCTAGCTGGGAAGCAGCAAATAAAGAAACAGATACTATACACCGTATCAGTGCTGAGCAGTTTGCAGAGGAAATGAAAACTTCTAAAAGAAAAATAATAGATGTGCGGAAAGAAACTGAATATGCTGCAGAGCATGTAGAGGATGCTTACAGCAGACCTTTAGCCTATATCAATGACTGGATAAAAGAAGTGGACAAAGAGGAACACTTTTATTTGCACTGTGCTGGTGGGTACAGAAGCATGATAGCAGCGAGCATTTTGCAAGCAAGAGGTTATAGAAATTTTACAGAAGTGGCAGGTGGTTTTAATGCTATTGCAAAGACTGATGTTGCCAAAACAAATTTTGTATGCGCAAGTAAGGTCTAGCTAAAAAACTGGAATGTGTTTCAGTTATATCATCAATTTTAATTTTAGAATACTCAATTATAGAAACCCATGTTTGGATTACTAAAAAAAATCTTCACGATAGACAACAGTCAATTAAAGGAAGCTATTAAAGAAGGCTCTTATCTAGTAGACGTGCGTACACCAAACGAATACGCATCAGGTAGCGTGAAAGGCGCGGTGAATATACCGTTGAATAAACTACATGTGCAACTGACAAAGCTTAAAGAAAAGAAAAACATTGTAGTGTTTTGCAAAAGTGGCATTCGCAGTAGACAAGCTAAAACTTTGTTGCAACAAAACGGATTTACAAACGTCATTAATGGTGGGACATGGATGAATGTAGATAATATAGTGAAGGCAACACAACAATAAATGACAAGTAAAAATTAGGTACTGATGAAGGATTATTTAAAAACATGGAACGTAATGCGACTAATAAGACTTGTAATGGGCGTCGCCATATTAGCGCAAGGTATTATTATGCGAGACTGGAGTTTCATGATAATCGGCAGTGTGTTGTCTTTAATGCCTTTACTCAACCTAGGTTGTTGTAGTGCGGGAAGTTGTAATACACCTACTTTTCGAAATACAAAAATGAAGGAGTCTAAAAATATAAAGTATGAAGAAGTACATTAGAAAATATGGATTAACTGTAGTTGGTGCGATAATAGGAGCTATTGGGGGATATTTGTATTGGAAATTTGTAGGTTGCAATTCTGGTAGCTGTGCCATTACCTCAGACCCATGGAACAGCACAGCTTACGGAACGATGATGGGTGGCTTGTTATTTTCCATTTTTCAAAACACAAAAAAAGAACCTGTATGACATTTCAGGAAATGATTAGTCAGGAAAAACCGGTCTTGGTAGATTTCTTTGCAACATGGTGTGGACCTTGTAAAATGATGTCACCTATATTGGACGATTTGAAACAGCGTGTGGGAGACGCGGCACACATTATAAAGATAGATGTAGATAAAAATCCGCAAGCGGCAGCAGCTTATCAGGTGCAAGGTGTACCAACACTTATCTTATTCAAAAACGGGAAGATTTTATGGCGACAATCAGGCGTAGTAGCAGCCAATCAATTAGAACAACTCATTAATCAAAACGCATAAATATGTTTAGAAACAGCGTAGTACTTTTTATTGCTTTATTGGTATTCGGATGCACAACCAGTCAAAGCCAGACTGATAAAACAAGTTTTACAGCAAAAGAATTTTCAGAGAAAATAAGTGAAACAAAAAACGCACAGATCATTGATGTACGCACTCCCGAAGAATACGAAACTGGTCACATTACCAATGCACACAATTTCAACTGGAATGATGATGACTTTCTCAAGAACGTCGCTGATCTAGACAAAACAAAACCTGTGTTTGTATATTGTTTAAGCGGTGGGAGAAGTAGTGACGCAGCCGCGGCACTCCGTAAAGAAGGCTTTAATACAGTGTTTGAAATGCCAGGTGGTATGATGGAGTGGCGAGCCAAAAATATGCCATTGGCTTCCGCTAGCACGGTATCGACAGGAATGAACAGACAACAATATGAAGAACTGTTGCAGACCGACAAAACTGTCCTGATCGACTTCTACGCAGAATGGTGTATTCCTTGTAAAAAAATGAAACCTTATCTTGATAAGATCACAAAAGAAATGGAAGAGACCGTAAGCATTATCCGTATAGATGCCGATAAAAATCCTGAACTATGTAAAGAATTACATGTAGAAAATCTTCCGACTCTTAAGCTCTATAAAAACAACAAATTAATATGGGAGCATGTAGGGTTTGTGGAAGAAGAAGCTTTAAGGCTGAAATTGAAATGATCGTTTAATACTAACGCGGGCATGTCTAGAATCAATCTATAGGGTATTCGTTAGGTAACCTTACACTAAAACTGAACTGCACAAAATACCGATGCTAAGATGCCTGCAAATAAAATGATTTTGTTTGTTGGTGTGTTTTGCATTTTGTTTCGTTTAATGATGCAAAGATGTAATCACCACAAAGACTGTCGAAATATTTGACCTTACTTAACGCCGATTTTACAAGCGATTAACTTCCCTAATCGAAATCGATTACAAGGTGTTAACAAACCACCGAAATAGTGCCATTTCTATTTTCAGATAATGAATTTATCATTGTAAATTCAGGAAAAATACCTCCATATGAAAAGAAGCGATTTCCTCAAAGGTTTAGGGCTAGTAAGTGCCGGCTCTTTGATACCTTTCCAAAGCATGGCTGATAATAAACCTA
This sequence comes from uncultured bacterium, assembly GCA_965652995.1. GTDB lineage: Bacteria > Bacteroidota > Bacteroidia > Chitinophagales > Chitinophagaceae > JAFIGV01. Next base: position 941 of record CBFGYQ010000087.1, on the reverse strand, counting down.
CAGTATGCTCTGAAATTCCGACGGAAACAGATGGACCATTCCCTTTAGATTTAACTACCAATAATGCGGCTACTTATTTCAGAAGTGATATTCGAGAAAGCAAGACAGGAGTAAAACTAAATCTAACTATAAAAGTATTTGGTATAGGCAATTGTGAAGTAATGCCCAATACTCGTGTCAATATATGGCATTGTGATGCCGGCGGCTCTTACTCAGGGTATTCAACTACTGTAGGTAACACAACTAATACAGTTGGAGAAACCTGGTTAAGAGGCTATCAATTGACAGACGCAAATGGAGAAGTAAACTTTACGACTATCTTCCCAGGTTGGTACAATGGCAGGGTTTGCCATATTCACTTCCAAGTTTATCAGGCTGGCAGTAATAATAAAATATCTCAAATGGGATTTGACGATACAACCAAAAATGACATATATGCTGCGAATACTGGCTTGTACACAAAAGGATCTGACCCAATGACGATGGCTTCTGACAGTATTTTTAATAGTGGTGGCAATTCATCTCTCCAATTGTGTACACTCACACAAGTATCTTCCAATGAGTATAATGGCTACATAGAAGTTGGAGTGCTAGGCAGCGGCACAACAGATATTGACGATATCATACCGGGGACAGGAGGTATTTTGAATGTAGGTCAAAACTATCATAATCCATATTCCGGTTCTACCACTATTCCATTCACCATAGTAAAACAATCTGATTTGAACTTAGGTATTTATGATTTGAATGGTCGTTTGTTGAAAAGCATTATGAAAGAAGCATTGACACCGGGCGATCATACGATCACCATCAACACAAATGAAATTGGGTTACCAATTGCAACCTATTTATACCGTGTTCAAATATCCAATCAACATGGAGTATTCCAACAAGCAAAGATCATGACCGCTGTGAAGTAGTGACTTAGAAATACTTCTATT